>NZ_JAVRHI010000282.1:0-14693 GCF_034105845.1 Streptomyces sp. CRN 30
GACACCCCGCGCCCGGACGGGCAGCCGCCGGACGTGCCCCGTGCGGCGCCGCCCCGGCGCCCGCCCGGCCGGCACCTGCCCGCCCCGCTGATCGACGCCGCCCTCGTACTCGCCGCCCTGGTGGACGTACGGGTCAATGTCTCCCCCGACTACGAACAGGGCATGGCCTGCGCCCTGCTCGCCGCCCTCGTCCTGCCGCTGCGCCGCCACCTCCCCCTGGCGGCCTTCCTCCTCACCATCCCCTCGGCCCTGTTCACCGACGCGGTGTTCGCCCCGCTGGCCGCCCTGTACACGCTGTCCTCGCTCGACCACCGCCGTTCCCTGCTGGCACTCTGCGGCCTGCTGTACGCGGTCAGCGACTTCCTGCCGTGGCGGTGGTGGGAGCTGCGGGCCGACAGCTTCGCCGCCGATGATCTCGGCATCGCTCCGGTCGCCTACAGCGTGGCGTGGGCCACCGCCCCGGTCTTCCTCGGCCAGCTCGTCCAGGCCAGACGTGAACTGTCGCTGCGGCTTGCCGAGATCTCCGAGGCCCGCGAGCACGAACGGCTGCTCACCGCCCAGAGCGTGCTGTCCAGTGAACGCGCCCAGCTGGCCCGCGAGATGCACGACGTGGTCGCCCACCAGGTGAGCCTGATCGCCGTGCAGGCCGGAGCGCTCCAGGTGGGCACCCGGGACGAGGAGACCCGGCAGGCCGCGGCGACCATCCGGCGCCTCAGCGTGCAGACCCTGGAGGAACTGCGGCACATGGTGAGCGTGCTGCGCGCCGCCGGCAGCCGTCCCACCGAGCTCACGCCCCAGCCGTCCCTGGCCGACCTGCGGCGCCTGGTCGACACCAGCGGCATCGAGGCGGAGCTCCGTGCCGACCTGCCCGGCACGCTGCCGCCGCCCGTCCAGCGCGCCGTCTACCGCACCGTCCAGGAGGCCCTGACCAACGTCCGCAAGCACGCGCCCGGGGCCACCGCCACGATCGGTCTGCGCCGCGAGGGCGGCACGGTGCGCGTCACCGTCACCAACACGGCCCCGACCCGCCCCGCGCTCCCCCTCCCCGGCGCCCACCACGGTCTCATCGGGCTGCGCCAGCGCGCCGAGCTCCTCGGCGGCACCGTGACCACGGGGCCCACCGCGGACGGCGGGTACGAGTTGCGCCTGGAGCTGCCGACGGACGCCGGACGTCAGTGACGCGGCGGCAGCAGCGCGGCCACCGCCCTGATCAGCGGGTCGAGGCCGGGACGGCCGGCCTCGGCGTCCGCGACGAGCAGGGCGCGCATCCGGGGGTCCCAGAACGCCCGGATGTGCGCGGCGATCTCCTCGGCGGCCGCGGCGGGGTCGCGGTGCCGGAACTGGGCGGCGATCTCGTTGGCCAGCCGGACGTGGGCGGGCGTGGGCGCCGTGGTGGTCATGGGCGCGCTCCGACCTGCGTCACCTGCACCGCGGTGACCTTGTACTCGGGGCAGTTGGTCGCCCAGTCCGAGTGCTCGGTGGTCACCACGTTGGCTCCGGTCGCCGGGTGGTGGAACGTCGTGTAGACGACGCCCACCGGCATCCGGTCGTCGATCCTCGCCTTGAGGCTGGTCTCGCCGACCCGGCTGGCCAGCGCGACCGTGTCCCCGTCGCGGATGCCGCGCACCTCGGCGTCGTGCGGGTGCAGTTCGAGGACGTCCTCCGGGTGCCAGGCGACGTTGCCCGTACGGCGGGTCTGGGCGCCCACGTTGTACTGGGACAGGATGCGGCCGGTGGTGAGGATGAGCGGGTACTTGCGGGTGCTGCGCTCCTCGGTCGGCACGTACACCGTCTCCACGAACCGCCCCTTGCCGCGCACGAACCCGTCCACGTGCAGGAGCGGGGTGCCGTCGGGCGCCGCGTCGTTGCACGGCCACTGGATGCTGCCGACCCGGTCGAGCCGGTCGAAGGACACCCCGGCGAAGGTCGGCGTGGTCAGGGCGATCTCGTCCATGATCTGCGCGGCGTCGTCCCACTTCATCGGGTAGCCCATGGCCTGCGCGAGCTCGCAGACGATCTGCCACTCGTGCTTCCCGGTCTTCGGTGCCATCACGGGCCGCACCCGGTTGATGCGGCGCTCGGCGTTGGTGAAGGTGCCGTCCTTCTCCAGGAACGAGGTGCCGGGCAGGAACACGTGCGCGAACTTGGACGTCTCGTTCAGGAACAGGTCCTGGACGACGACCAGTTCCATCGCCGACAGGGCCGCCGTGACGTGCCGCGTGTTGGGGTCGGACTGGGCGATGTCCTCGCCGTGCACGAACAGCGCCCGGAAGGAGCCGTCGATCGCCGAGTCGAACATGTTGGGGATGCGCAGGCCCGGCTCGGCGAGGACGGTCCGGCCCCAGAGGGTTTCGAAGACCGTACGCACCGCGTCGTCCGAGACGTGTCGGTAGCCGGGCAGTTCGTGTGGGAAGGAGCCCATGTCGCAGGAGCCCTGGACGTTGTTCTGGCCGCGCAGGGGGTTCACGCCGACGCCCTCGCGGCCGATGTTGCCGGTGGCCATGGCGAGGTTGGCCATGCCCATCACCATGGTCGAGCCCTGGCTGTGCTCGGTGACGCCGAGGCCGTAGTAGATGGCCGCGTTGGGGGCGGTGGCGTAGAGGCGGGCGGCGGCGCGCACTTCCTCCGCCGGTACGCCGGTGATGTCGGCGACCGCTTCCGGGCTGTGCTCCGGCCGGGCGATGAACCGCTCCCAGGTCTCGAAGTCCTCACACCGGTCGTCCACGAACGCGCGGTCGACCAGCCCTTCGGTGACGACCACGTGCGCGAGCGCGTTGACGAGGGCGACGTTCGTGCCGGGGGCCAGCGGGAGGTGGTGGGCGGCCTCGATGTGCGGGGAGCGGACGAGGTCGATGCGGCGCGGGTCGGCGACGATGATCCGGGCGCCCTCGCGCAGCCGGCGTTTCATCCGGGAGGCGAACACCGGGTGCGCGTCGGTCGGGTTGGCGCCGATGAGCAGGATGACATCGGCCTTGGCCACGGACTTGAAGTCCTGGGTGCCCGCGGACGTGCCGTACGTCTGCTTCAGGCCGTAGCCGGTGGGCGAGTGGCAGACGCGGGCGCAGGTGTCGACGTTGTTGTTGCCGAAGGCGGCGCGGACCATCTTCTGGACCGCGTACACCTCCTCGTTGGTGCAGCGGGAGGAGGTGATGCCGCCGATGGCGCCGGTGCCGTGCGCCGCCTGGATCTCCAGCAGGCGGCGGGCCGTGTACCCGATGGCCTCCTGCCACTCCACCTCCCGCCACGGGTCGGTGATCCTCTCGCGCAGCATCGGCTTGAGCTGCCGGTCCGGGTGGGAGGCGTAGCCGAAGGCGAAGCGGCCCTTGACGCAGGAGTGGCCCTCGTTGGCGCCGCCGTCCTTGTACGGGACCATGCGGACGACCTCGTCGCCGCGCAGTTCGGCCTTGAAGGAGCAGCCGACGCCGCAGTACGCGCAGGTGGTGATCACGCTGCGGGTGGGCATGCCGAGCTCGACGACCGACTTCTCCTGGAGCGTGGAGGTCGGGCATGCCTGGACACAGGCGCCGCAGGAGACGCAGTCGGACTCCATGAAGCTGCCGCCCGCGCCCGCCGCGACCTTGGAGGCGAAGCCCCGGCCCTCGATGGTGAGGGCGAAGGTGCCCTGGACCTCGCCGCAGGCGCGCACGCAGCGGGAGCAGGAGATGCACTTGCTCGCGTCGAAGTCGAAGTAGGGGTTGGAGCTGTCGGTGGGTTCGGCGAGGTGGTTCTCGCCGTCGAAGCCGTAGCGGACCTCGCGCAGCCCGACGACGCCCGCCATGTCCTGGAGCTCGCAGTCGCCGTTGGCGGGGCAGGTCAGGCAGTCCAGCGGGTGGTCGGAGATGTACAGCTCCATCACGCCGCGCCGCAGCTTGGCCAGCTTCTCCGTCTGGGTGCGGACCTTCATGCCGGGGGCGACGGGGGTGGTGCAGGAGGCCGGGGTGCCCTTGCGGCCGTCGACGTCGACCAGGCAGAGGCGGCAGGAGCCGAAGGGTTCGAGGCTGTCGGTGGCGCAGAGCCTGGGGATGTCGATGCCGGCCTCGGCGGCGGCGCGCAGCACGGAGGTGCCCTCGGGGACGAGGACCTCCTTGCCGTCGATCTCCACGGCGACGCTCGGTTCGCCGGAGCGGGCCGGGGTGCCGAGGTCGGGCTCCTTGATCAGGCTCATCGCCGTGCCTCCGTCGTCATCGCCGTGCCTCCGTCGTCGTGGTGAGGTCCGTCGTCGCGAGGTCGGTCGTGGTGGGCGGTTCGGCCGCGGGCCGCTCGCCGAAGTCCGCGGGGAAGTGCTCCAGCGCGCTCTTGACCGGCATCGGGGTGAGCCCGCCCATCGCGCACAGCGAGCCCTCGGTCATCAGGTCGCACAGGTCGTTCAGGAGCGTGAGGTTGGCGCGGCGGTCGATGCCCGCGGTGATCCGGTCGATGACCTCGACGCCCCGTACCGCGCCGACCCGGCAGGGCGTGCACTTGCCGCAGGACTCGGCGGCGCAGAACTCCATGGCGAACCGGGCCTGCCCCGCCATGTCCACGGTGTCGTCGAAGACGACCACTCCCCCGTGCCCGACCATGGCGCCCGCCGCCGCGAACGCCTCGTAGTCCATGGGGAGGTGGAAGCGCGAGGTGGGCAGGTACGCGCCGAGCGGCCCGCCCACCTGCACGGCCCGCACCGGGCGCCCGGACCGCGTGCCGCCGCCGTAGCCCTCGACCAGTTCGCCGAGCGTGATGCCGAACGCGGTCTCGACGATGCCGCCGCGCGCGACGTTCCCGCCGAGCTGGAAGACCTGGGTGCCGCGCGAGCGGCCGGTGCCGAGGCCGGCGAGGGCCGCCGCGCCGTCGGCGAGGACCATGGGGACGGAGCCGAGGGTGAGGACGTTGTTCACGACGGTCGGCTTCCCGAACAGGCCCTCCAGCGCGGGGATCGGCGGTTTCGCGCGTACCGTGCCGCGCTTGCCCTCCAGGCTCTCCAGCATGGACGTCTCCTCGCCGCAGATGTACGCCCCCGCCCCGACCCGTACGTGCAGGTCGAAGCGGTGGTCCGAGCCGAGGACACCCTCGCCGAGCCAGCCGCGCGCGTACGCCGTCGTGAGCGCGGCGCGCAGGGTGGCCACCGCGTCCGGGTACTCGGAGCGGACGTACACGTACCCCTCGGTGGCACCGACCGCGCGGGCGGCGATCGTCATGCCCTCGATGAGGGTGAAGGGGTCGCCCTCCATCAGCATGCGGTCGGCGAAGGTGCCGCTGTCGCCCTCGTCGGCGTTGCAGCAGACGAACTTGAGGGCGGAGTCGGCCTGTTGGACCGTCTTCCACTTGATCCCGGCGGGGAAGCCGGCGCCGCCCCGGCCACGCAGGCCGGAGTCCGTCACCTCGGTGACGATCTCCTCGGGGCTCAAGCGCAGGGCCCTGCGCAGGCCGCGCAGGCCGCCGTGGGCGAGGAAGTCGTCGGGGTCGAGCGGGTCGGTGACGCCGACGCGGGTGAAGGTGACGCGGTGCTGGGTGCGGAGCCAGTCGAGGCCGTCGGTGGGGCCGAGGTGCAGGGGGTGGCCCGGGCGGGCGTCGAACAGCCCGGCGGCCACCAGCGCGTCGACGTCCTCGGGGGCGACCGGGCCGTACGCCACCCGCCCGCTCCCGGTGTCGACCTCCACCAGCGGCTCCCGCCACAGCATGCCGCGGGAGCCGTTGCGGACCAGGCGGATCGCGTCTCCGGCAGCGGTGGCCGCCGTCACGATCCGGTCAGCGACCTCGTCGGCGCCCACGCTGCGGGCGGCCGAGTCGCGGGGCACGTACACCGTCACGGGGCCGCTCATGCGTCCGCCTCCCGGGGAGCCGATGCCAGCAGGGTGTCCAGCCGCTCGGGGGTGACCCGGCCGTGCAGGCGGCCGTCGATCTCCACGGCGGGTCCGGTGGCGCAGTTGCCCAGGCAGAAGACCTGGTCGAGGGTGACGGCACCGTCGGGTGTGGTCTCGCCGAGCGCGATGCCGAGGCGGGACCGCGCGTGGTCCGCGAGCGTGGCCGCGTCCACCGCCTGGCAGGCCTCGGCGCGGCAGACGCGTACCGTCGTGCGGCCGGGCGGGGTCTGCCGGAAGTCCTCGTAGAAGGTGATGACGCCGTACACGTCGGCGCGGGACAGGTTCAGTTCGTCGGCCAGGACGGGGATGACGGCCGGGTCGACGTACCCCATCTCCTCCTTGACCGCGTGCAGGACGGGCAGCAGGGCTCCGCGGGCGTCGCGGTGCTCCGCGACGATCGCGCGCACCCGTTGCGCACGCTCCGGGTTCCCCTCCGGTTCCGGCTCTGGCGACGCTGCCACGACCAGCCCTTCTCGTCGCACGACAGGACACAGGGACGAGGTCACTGTCCTGCCGCTCCCGGGGCTGCTCCAAGAGCGCGTCCGAACGTTGTTGGCTATGGGGTGTTAGGCGCCGTCTATCAGCCGTCGTCCGTCGCGGGTGCCTGTCTGCGCAGACTGTCGCGCAGGACTCCGTCCAGCTCGCCGGCGACGTCCACCCGGTGGGCCACGTCGACCAGGGCGCGCACCAGGCTGAGCGCGGGGTCGCGGTCGGCGAGCACGAGGCCGACGTGGTAGCTGCGGGCGGGCCGTTCCATGGGCACGAGCCGCATGCCGTCGGGGACGCCGAAGAGGCCGAGCCAGGCGTGTGCGATGACACTGGACCAGCGCCGGGTGCCGAGGTGGGCGTAGAGGGCGGAGACGGTGTCGGTCTCGATGACGGCGGCGACGGCACCGACCCCGGCGTCGGCGAAACAGCGGTCCAGTATCCGGCGGTTCTGCATCTGCGGGGTCAGCAGGCAGAGCGGCAGCCGGGCCGCGTCCGCCCAGCCGGCGCGCGGCCGGTGCGCCAGTTCCCCGTCCGCCGGGGTCAGTAAGAGGTGCCGTTCGCGGTAGAGCGGGACCGTGCGGACGCTGCCGAGCGGCTCGCCGTCCACATAGCTGAGGCCCACGTCGAGGTCGTACTCGGCGAGCCGGTGCACCATCTCCCGGGAGGACGTCGACTCCAGCGAGATGCGCACCTGCGGGTGCCGGTCGAGGAACGGCATGGTCAGCAGCTGTGCGGCGGTGAGCGCGGTGGGGATGGCGCCGATGCGCAGGACACCGGTCGGCCCGCCGTCCATGGCCGCGACGTCGTCGCGCAGGGCGTCGCGCTCGGCGAGGATGCGGCGGGCCCACATCACCACCCGCTCGCCCTCGGGGGTGAAGCCCTCGAAGCGCCTGCCGCGCCGCACGATCATGACCTTGAGCTCGCGTTCCAGTGTCCTGATGCCCGCGGAGAGGGAGGGCTGGGAGACGTGGCAGGCCTCGGCGGCCCGTGCGAAGTGGCGCGTCCGGGCGAGGGCGGTCAGGTATTCGAGTTGTCTGAGCAGCACCGTGGCCCCTCCCAGGTGTTCCCTCCGCGTACCGTCGAAGGGTGACCTACCCAGGGACGGGGCCGGGCGTTCGGGAGACGGGCCGGTCGTCCGGGAAGCGCCCTAGGGCCTGTTGCGAAAGTCCCGCCTGCCGGGCGACGCCATGCACGCTCCCCCACCCTCGGCTTCGCTCGGGCGGGAGGGGCCCCCACCGCCGCACCGGACCCAGACCCGAGTACATCCAGTACGAGGGTCTGGGCCCGGCACGGCGAGAGCACGCACCTGACGCCGCCCGGCCCGCCCCTTCGGGCGGACGACGGGACTTTCGCAACAGGCCCTAGGGGAGCACGACGTCGGCCGCCTTGCCCGCCGCCCAGGAGCGGATCGTGGGCAGCTGCGCGTAGAGGGCGTCGCCCGGGCACTGGGTGTTGTAGCCGTCGCGGTGGCCGTGGATCACCGGGAAGGACAGTTCGTCGCCCTTGGCCCACGACTTCCCGGCGTAGTTCTTGCCGTCCGCCCCCGCGGTGAGGGTCGCCGTGCCGGCCGGGTCGACGCCGCCCAGGCCCAGCTTCCACCCCGCGAGCCGGGCGAGCGCGGCCGACGCCTCCTGGGGCGGAGCGGTCTCGGTATGGGTGCCGAGGACGGCGATGCCGGTGGTCTCGGAGTTGAAGCCGTAGGCGTGCGCGCCCAGCACCGGCCGGTCCACGCCGCCCTTGCGGCCCTCGTAGAGCGTGCCGCACTTGTCGACGAGGAAGTTGTAGCCGATGTCCTTCCAGCCCAGTTGCTGGACGTGGTACGCGTAGACGCCGCGGATGACGGCCGGGGCCTCGGCACACGTGTAGTCGTTGGAGTCCACCGTGTGGTGGACGACGGCCGCCTCGACCTTCCCGCCGGGCAGGTAGGCCGGGTCCTCGGGGCTGATCGACTCGTCCGCGCCCCAGCCGGCGCGGGGGGTGATCGGCGGTGGCTCGGCGGCCGGCCCGCCCGGCGGAAAGGCCGAGGCCGTGGGTCCGGCCGCCGGCCGGGGGACCGGCGGTACGGCCGGCGGCGGGTCCGGTGCCGCGGCCGGTACGGATGCCGCGGGGGCGCCCGGCACCGTGCCGCCCGGGTCGATCATGACCAGCCGGAGGCCGGCGGGCAGTGGTGCGGTGCCCTCCCCGTCCACCCGCACCTCGACCCCGTCGGACGGTCCCACCCACAGGGGGTCGGTGCCGCCACGGGCCGCGCCCTCCTCGCCCGGCCCGCTGTCGCCGTCCAGCGTGTGCCAGGGCGACCACGTCCGGTCGGCCACGGACCGGGCACGGACCTCCACCGCGCCGGCCACCCTGGCCGAGGGCTGTGCCCAGGTGACGCCGAGCACGCTGAAGGAGGCGGTGTCACGGCTGCCGAGCACGGCCGAACTGCCGTCCGCCGCGGTGGTCAGGGCGAGGGTGCGGCTGTGGGTCGTGACCGGATCGGCCCCGCCGTCGTCCCGGGCGAACCCGGCGGGCCGTCCGGTGACTCCCTGGGCCGTGAGGACCCCCGCGCCCACCGCGACCACCACGGCCGTACTCCACCACCGACGAGATCTCATCCGTGCGAACTTCCTTGCCTGTGCGCGTAGGGGGACGGGAGGAGCGGGAGGGCCGGGAGGGACAGTGAGGCCTCACCCACGGTGCGCGATCGAGTACATTCTGCCGCGTATCCGGCATTCTCAGCATTTCGTACGACGCGGGCGGCAGCGTCCGCAGGCAACCTTCGTCCGACGGCAGCCGTCTTCGCTCCCGGGCACGGACCCCCGGGGCGCGAGCGCGAGAACGCCCGGGGCGACAGCGCCAGGCAGGCATCGAGGGGAAGAAGAAACGGGGGCAGTGACCATGCAGCAGCCGGGCGGCGGCGAGGACGGCCGGGACGGCGCGTCCGCGATACCGGACGGGACCTGGCAGCGGTTCGCCGAGGACAGCGAGCACGCCATCCTGCGCTCCGCCGCACCCCGGGAGCCCTCCGCCAGGGAACGCGCCGGCCTGCGGGATCCCTGGCCGCCGGAGACGGACGCGGACGTGGACACGGACGCGGACGCGGACGCGGACGCGGACGCGGTCGGCGAACTGTGGCAGCCGGAGGACCGGTGGGCCCGCCCCGCCCGGCGGACCCCGGACGGCCGGACGGGACGCCGCCGCACGGGGCGGGTGCTGGGCACGGCCGCGGCGGTCGCGGTACTGCTGGTGCTCCTGGACCGCCCGCCCTCCGGCCCGGCCGGCCCGTACGGCGGGCAGACCGACGCCGTCACGCAGCAGGACGCCGGCCCGCGGCGGCCGGAGCCCGTCCCGGAGGACTGACCCACGGCCACCGGTCCCCAGCCGTCCGCCCTCAGCCGGGGAGGCCGCCGTCCGCCGGTCCGTGCGGAGTGATGCGGCGGTAGGCGGCGCGGGCGTTCACCACGCGGGCCACGGCGGTGCCGACGAGGGCCGCCGCGCACAGGCAGCCCAGCCAGAACGAGTCACGGGGAGCGGTCCAGGTCAGACTGCCCAGGGGCGGTACGCCGAGGCCGTTGAGGAACAGCCAGCACAGGACGGCGGTGCCGGGCGCCGCGACGAACCGCGCGCACGCGCCCAGCAGCCCGGCCAGCAGGGACAGCGCTATCAGGGCGGGCACCGGCCGGCCGACACCGCCGAGCAGGGCGAAGAGCGCCATCATCACCAGCGCGCCGGCACCCGCGGCGGTCCAGACGAACGGCGTGGCCACGGGCTCGGGAACCGCCCGCGCCCCGCTGCTGAGCCGCACCCACCCGATCACGGCCCCGCCCCCTTCCCGTCCTTCCGCGGCGCCCCCGCACACCGCCGTGCCCCGGCGCCGCGCGCCGTCCGTGAGCGGATTGTCGCATCCGGTCGCGGTACGGCGTCCGGAGCGGTCCCGCCCGCTGCCGGTACGGCGCCCCGGGTGGCCGGAAGCGGAGGGCGGCACGGCGCCCCTGGCGGGCCGGGACCGCTGCCGGTACGGGGTGCGGGCAGCCACGGGACCCGGGACGTCCGACGTCGCGGAGTGGCCGGAACCCCTCCGTCCGGACAGCAGCCCAGGTGGTCCGCACATGTCCTGGATAAGGTGGGTCTTGGATGATATGGACATCTCAGGCGGCCCGTCGACGGCCGCACGGATCCGGCCACCGGCCAGGAGGACGGCCATGGGTACTCCGCGTGTGAGCAGTACGCCCCTGCCGGGCATCGGGATCCGCTACGACCTGGCGACGCGGGAGCGCCACCGCCTCTCCGTGATCGCGCACCGCGACGGGGCGCGGACCCTGAACGCCTACCGCGACGACGATCCGGACGCCTGCTCGCTCTCCGTGCGGCTGACCGCGGGCGAGGCGGCGGCGCTCGTGGACGCGATGGGGCCGGAGCACCACCGTCCGAACCTGCTGTCGACGACCGAGCTGGGCCTGGTGGCCGAGCGCGTGGAGCTGTCCGCCTGCTCCCACTGGAACGGGCGGGTGCTGGGCGAGTCGCAGATCCGCACCCGCACCGGTGCCTCCGTCGTCGCGGTGCTGCGCCGGGCCGAGGCCATCCCCTCCCCCACCCCCGACTTCCGCCTCGCCGGGGGCGACATCCTCATCGTCATCGGCACCCGCGAAGGCGTGCAGGCCGCCGCCGAGGTACTCGGACAGGAGTAGGCCTCCGTATGCACTCCTCCGCCATCTTCCTCATCGAGTTCGGCGCCATCATCCTCGGCCTCGGTCTCCTCGGCCGCTTCGCCGCCCGCTTCCGGCTCTCGCCCATCCCGCTCTACCTGCTGGCCGGGCTCGCCTTCGGCCAGGGCGGCCTCCTGCCACTGGGCACCAGCGAGGAGTTCGTCGCCATCGGCGCCGAGATCGGCGTCGTCCTCCTGCTGCTCATGCTCGGCCTCGAGTACACCGCCACCGACCTGGTCTCCAACCTCAAGACCCAGTACCCGGCCGGTCTCGTCGACGCCGCCCTCAACGCCCTGCCCGGCGCCGCCATGGCCCTCCTGCTCGGCTGGGGTCCGGTCGCCGCCGTCGTCCTCGCCGGCGTCACCTGGATCTCCTCCTCCGGCGTCATCGCCAAGGTGCTGGGCGACCTCGGCCGGATCGGCAACCGCGAGACCCCGGTCATCCTCAGCATCCTGGTCCTCGAAGACCTCTCCATGGCCGTCTACCTGCCCATCGTGACCGCCCTGCTGGCCGGCGCCGGCCTCGCGGCCGGGGGTGTCACCCTGGCCGTAGCCCTCTCCGTCGCCGGGCTGGTGCTGCTCCTCGCCGTCCGCTACGGCCGCCACGTCTCCCGGTTCGTCTCCAGCGACGACCCGGAGAAACTGCTCCTCGTCGTCCTCGGTCTGACCCTCCTCGTCGCGGGCATCGCCCAGCAGCTGCAGGTCTCCGCCGCCGTCGGCGCCTTCCTCGTCGGCATCGCGCTCTCCGGTGAGGTGGCCGAGGGCGCCCACGTCCTGCTCGCCCCGCTGCGCGACCTGTTCGCGGCCGTGTTCTTCGTCTTCTTCGGCCTGAACACCGATCCCGCCAGCATCCCCCCGGTGCTGCCGCCCGCCCTCGCCCTCGCCGTCGTCACGGCCGCCACCAAGATCGTCACCGGTTACTGGGCCGCCCGGCGCGCCGGGATCTCCGCCAAGGGCCGGCTGCGGGCCGGCGGAGCGCTGGTGGCGCGCGGCGAGTTCTCGATCGTCATCGCGGGGCTCGCCGTCACGGCCGGCATCGAGCCCGACCTGGGACCGCTGGCCACCGCGTACGTCCTCGTCCTGGTCGTCCTCGGCCCCCTCACCGCCCGCTACACCGAACCGCTGCTCACCCGCCTCACGGCCCACCGCCACGACCCGGCCCGGGCGCCCGGGGAGCGACCCGGCGTGCGGCACTGACAGCGGTCCCCTCCTGGTCGCATGCGTGCCTGACGAGGGGGAACCCGTGGCGCGGTGCGAAGGATTCTGGTGACCGGGTGGTTCAGTTTCCGGGACGGTGAGGCGACCGCCGGCGACGTGCTCGCGCTGCGCCGGACCGAGGAGGTCCTGGGGCGGGCCGGACTCCCGTACGACGTGGTGTGGAGCGCCGGGTTCCGGCCGGGGCACCTGCATATGGAGCACGTACGGCCCCGGGCGTACTCGCACCTCCTCTTCGTCTGCGGGCCGTTGCACGGCGAGCGGATCGCCGAGCTGCACTGGCGGTTCCGGCACTGCGTGCGGATCGCCGTGGGGGTGTCGGTGATCGACGGGCGCGATCCCGCGGTGACCGGTTTCCACCGGGTGCTCGCGCGGGACACGGCGGGCGACCCGCCGGTGGTGGACCTGGCCGCCCGGGCACCCGCGCGGCCCCTGCCGCCCGTCGTCGGGGTGATCCTCACGCACGGGCAGGGCGAGTACGGGGCGCTGCGGCGGCACGAGTGGGTCGCCGAGGGGGTGGCACGGTGGCTCGGCGGGCGGGACTGCGCACGGGTCGAGCTGGAGACGCGGCTGGACGCGCACGACTGGCGGCTGCCCGGCACACCGGAGCAGCTGGAGTCCGTCCTGGCCCGCCTCGACCTGGTCGTCACCGACCGGCTGCACGGGCTGGTGCTGGGGCTGCGGGCCGGGGTGCCCGTGCTGGCCGTCGACCCGGTGGCGGGCGGCGCGAAGGTGACCGCGCAGGCCCGCGCGTGCGGCTGGCCCGCGCTCGTGGCGGCCGAGGAGCTCGACGCCGAGCGGCTGGAGCGGTGGGCGCGGTGGTGCCTGTCCGAGGGGCGGACGGCCGCCCGGCGCCTGCGCGACGACTTCGGCGCGGACGCCCTGCCCGACAACGCGGACGAGCTGCTCACGGCCCTGGAAGGTGCCTAGGAAGGTGCCTAGGAAGGTGCCTGGGAAGGTGCCTGGCCGAGCGACGTTAGGGCACTCCGCGCGCGGGCACACGGGACGGCGGACATCCCCACGGCCCCGGAGGCAGCACAGTGACGATCGGCCGACTCCCCGACCACGAGCAGCGCATCCTCGATCAGTTGGAGGCCGATCTGCGCCGGGACCGGCGCCTCGACCGCCGGCTGCGCACCCTCCAGCTGAAGCGGCGGCGCCGGCCGAACCTGGCGCCGCTCGCCGCGTACCGGCCGCACCCGGTCACCGTCGCGTTCTCCCTCGCCACGTCGATCATCCTCATGGTGACCGGCATACGCACCTCCGACCCCGGCGTCATCTGGGCCTTCGCCCTCGTCTGGCCGGTGACCCTGTTCATGCTCTTCCGGCTGCTGTGCCGCTGGTCGGAGCCCCAGGAAGCGCGGGAGCCCGGGGCGGGGGACGCCGAGGCGTGGGGACCGCGGCGACGCCACCGCGAGGAACAGTGAGCAGTCACCCCGTGTAGCGCCGTGCCGTCGACCGCCGCTGTGTCTCGTCCAGCAGCCGCAGCCGCCCCTCGATCTCGTGCGGCACCACCCGCCGCTCCCGGACCACCCAGGGCAGTCCCGCCGCCGCCTGCCCGAAGGCCCGCAGCGAGGCGGTGTCCCGGGGCACCGTGCGGGCGAGGTGCAGGGTGCGGCGGGTGGCGGTGCGTACCGGGCGGCGGAGCCAGGTGAACCACAGGGTGTTGCGCAGTCCGTGGGTCCTGCGGAGCGTCGAGTCCCGCAGCAGGGACGGGTGGTGGTGGATCGTCAGGTGGTCGGCGTACGTCAGCCACCAGCCCTTCGTCGCCAGGTCCACCGCGAGCAGCTCCTCCTCGCCGCCCAGCCACAGCCGCGGGTCGAAGCCGCCCGCGGAGCGGAACGCCTCGGTGCGCAGGGACGTGGCGGCGGCCAGGAACGAGCCGAGCGCCGGGCCGGGGAGCCAGGACGGACCGCGCACCGGCGAGTCGCGCAGTTCCGCGACGATGGGGTCCTCGTGGCCGTCCGGTTCGACCACGATGCGCGCCGTCACCGCCACCAGCCGCTCGTGCCGGTCCAGCAGGTCGGCCGCGCCCGCCAGGGAGCCGGGCGCCCACCAGGAGTCGTCGTCGCAGAACGCCGTGTAGGGCGTGCGGACCTGGTGCACGGCCAGGTTGCGGCCGACGGCGCCGAGGTTGCGGCCGGGGCGCAGCAGCGAAACGCCGGGGAAGTGACGGGCGACCGCGTCGGCGGTGCCGTCCGTGGAGCCGTTGTCCGTCACGATCACCGGGGGCTCCTCCGGCAGCCGGGTCAGGCGGTCGAGGGTGCGCAGGAGTTCCGTGCGCCGGTTGTACGTGATGACGACGACGGTCGTGCGGTCATCTCCCATGAGCGGCTCTCCTGATGTCGTCCAGCAGCCGCGCGCCCCGCTCGATGTGCGGCGGCAGGGGCCTGCGGGCGCGCAGCGCGGCCGGGACACGGGCGAGGGCCTCGCCGAGCGCGCCGCGGGCCGTGGGGTCGTGG
>NZ_JAVRHI010000283.1:0-24877 GCF_034105845.1 Streptomyces sp. CRN 30
GGGTGCGGCCCAGGCGCAGGGTGCGGGCGCACACCGCGGCGGCCGTGACGGCGGCGACCGCGAGCGCGGCGGCCATCAGCACCAGGGAGGCGCCGAGGGCCGTCAGGACGGCGGGCGTGACGTCGGAGCCGGAGATCCACGACTGTCCCGCGTCGCCGCGCAGCAGCCCGCCGAGCCACTTGCCGAGCAGCCCGAAGGGGCCGGCGTCCAGGCCGAGCTGGTCCCGTACCGCCGCCAGCACCTCGGGGGTGGGGTCGCGGTCGGCGGAGCGGGCCTTGAGGACGGTGAGCGCGGGGTCGGTGCGCGACAGCCACGGCAGCAGTCCGATGCCGCAGACGAGGGCTGCCGCGAGCGCGACCCGCCAGAGTATGCGGCTCAGCGTCGGGTCCCGGTGCCGACGAGGGTGCGCTCGTACGGGTCGAGGATCACGCCCTGGACGTCGGTCCCGACGCCGGTGATGATGCGCTGGTGGACCAGCGGCACCACGGCGTCGGTGCCGAGGATCGCGGCCTCGGCGTCCATGGCGGCCTGCCGGCGCCTGTCGGTGTCGGCGAGGCCCGCCGCCCTCTCCACGGCCTTGTCCACGTCCGTGTCGCAGAGCAGGGCGAGGTTGTAGGCGCCGTCGCAGGTGTAGTCGCTGGCGAGGACGGAGACCGGGTCGCCGGTGTCGAGGAGGGTGTTCCGGGCGCCGACGAAGGCGTCGAACTTCCCCGCCAGGGCGTCGCTCTCCAGCCGGGAGTACTCGCGCACCTCCAGCTTCACCGTGAAGCCGGCCTTCTCCAGCTGCTGCTGGAGGACCTGGGCGACCTCGGGCAGCTCGGGCCGGTTGTCGTACGTGGCGACGGTGACCGTGGTGCCGTCCGGGTCGGTGGCATTCGCGCGGCCGGTGGGCGCGGTGCGCAGGTCGGCCGCCCAGGTGACGGCGGGTCCGTAGAGGCCGGCGCCCGGGTCGGCGACGCCCTCGTACACGTCCTTGGCGAACACGGAGGTGTCGATCGCCTCGCGGGCGGCGGCCCGGAGCCCCGCGTCCTTGAAGGCGCCCGACCCGGTGTTCAGCAGGAGGCTGGTGGTGCGGGTGGTGGCGGTCTCCTTGCGGGTCTCCTCGTCCAGGGAGGCCGCCTGGGAGACGGGCACCGCCTCGGCGATGTCCAGCTCACCGGTGCGCAGGGCGTTGGTGCGGGCCGTGCCGTCGGCGATGAAGCGGGCGTCGATGCCGGAGGCCTGGGCGCGGCCGCCCCAGTAGTCGTCGAAGCGGTCGAGGGTGGCGGAGGCGGTGCCGTTCACCTCGGCCAGCTCGAAGGGGCCGGTGGCGGTGCCGACCGGGTCCGGGCGCTCGTCGCCGTACGCCTTCGGGGCGAGGATCGCCAGGCCGGGGCTGGTCAGGCGCAGCGGGAGCGCCGGGTCGGGGGCGTCGGTGGTGACGCGCACCTGGTCGCCGCCCGCCTTCGCCGCCTGCAGCGTGACGCCGGAGAGGGCGGGGGGTACGGGGTCCGCCTCCGTGGCGTGGGTGAGGGCGGCGGCGACGGCGTCCGGGGTGACCTCGGTCCCGTCCTGGAAGGTGGCCTCGCGCAGGGTGAACACCCAGGTCCGGTCGTTCTCGCGGGTCCAGGAGGAGGCGAGCGCGGGGGCCGCCGTGCCGTTGGCG
Source organism: Streptomyces sp. CRN 30 (assembly GCF_034105845.1). NCBI lineage: Bacteria > Bacillati > Actinomycetota > Actinomycetes > Kitasatosporales > Streptomycetaceae > Streptomyces > Streptomyces sp. CRN 30. The sequence goes on from NZ_JAVRHI010000283.1 coordinate 1,646, forward strand.
TCCAGCGCGGTCAGCCCCTCGGTGACGCCGAGCCGGCTGAGCAGGGTGGCGTCGGCGCCGTACGGGGAGAGGTTCTCCGCGGGCGGGAAGGCGAGGGCGACGCGCAGGCGGGAGCCGTCCGCCGCGCCCTCCGAGGAGGAGCTGTCACCGCCGGAGGCGAAGCAGCCGGTCAGCAGGGGGGCGAGCAGCAGGCCGCAGAGCAGCCTGCGCCGGGACACGAGGGGGCGCATGGTTCTCGTTCTTCGCGGGACGCGAGGTGGCAGGGACGACGGGGGACGGGACGGGCACGGCCGGACGGCACCGGATACGGACGGAGGCCGGACACGAACGGACATGAACGGACACCCGACACGGACGGACACCAGATTACGTGGAAATCGTTTTCACGTCCTGGTCCGGGGCGGGCCGGTGCGGAACGGGCCGGTACGGGGTCACGGCTACGCGTGCGCCCCGGCGGCAGCCGGGACGGCGGTGTGCGCGAGCGCCATGGCGGGACTGCGCGAGGCCACCTCGAAGTGCACGACCCGCTGGCCGGTCTCCGCCCGTTCGTCGCACACCACCGTGCCCAGGGACCGCCAGAAGGCCTCGGCGCCGGGCACGCCCGGGTCGGTGTGCAGGTAGACGGAGCGGTAGCCGCCGTCGGCCGCCGCGAAGTCCAGGAGTGCGCCGACGAGCCGCCGGGCCAGTCCGCGCCGCCGGTGCTCGGGGCGCGTGTAGACCCGCCGCAGCTGCGCGGTCTCGCCCGAGGGGTAGCGCTCCGCGAGCCACCGCGGGTTCGGCGGATGGGCCGGCCCGCGGGAGTCGAGCGCGGCGGTCGCGGCGACGGAGCCGTCCCGCTCGTCCACCGCGACCAGCAGGGTGTGGCGCGCGGGGGCCACGTAGGCGCCGTGCAGATCGATGATGTCGCCGTGCCACCGGGGCACGTAGCCTGTGCCGAAGTCCCGGTAGACGGTGTCGAGCATCACCGCGCGGGCGCTGTCGAGATCGTCGGGGGTCGCTTCCCTGATGCTGTAGTGCTGCACCTGCACAGCATATGCAACAAGCCCGTGCGCACGATCGGGGGGTGCCGGACGCCCCCGCGACGCGCCGGAACGCGCCGGTTCCGTACCGGTGCGCACGCCCTCCGCCCCGGCTCACGTCCGGGACCCCCCGGCATCCGTGCGCCGCGGGTCCGTGTACGCATCACGCGTGACGCCGCGGGTTCGGGGTAGCTCGGAGTCCATGCGGATCAGTGTGCTCGATGTGGGGTCGAAGACGGTACGGCTCGTGGTGGCGGACGCCGAGGGCGGGGTTCCCCTGCCGGTGCACACGGCGAAATGGCGGCTGCGGCTGTCCGAGTACGCGGCCCACGGGGGGAGCATCCCCGAGGAGGCGGTGGACCAGCTGGCCGAAGCGGTCACGGCGGCGGGCCGGACGGCCGAACGGTGGGGCGCCGAGCGGCCCCTCGCGTTCGCGACCGCCGTGATCCGCACCGCGCCCAACCGGCTGGAGGTGCTGCGGGCCGTCCGGGAGCGGACCGGGATACAGCTGTGCACGCTGCCGGGCGAGCTGGAGGCCGAGCTGACCTTCCTCGGGGCCCGGCGGTGGATGGGCTGGCGGTCGGGTCCGCTCGCCCTCCTCGACATCGGCGGCGGCTCGATGGAGGTCGCCTTCGGACGGGGGCGGCTGCCGGACTTCGTCGCCTGCCTGCCGCTCGGCGCCAACCGGCTCAGCCACGAGTTCCTCGACGGCGGCGGGGACCCGCCGCCGGCCGAGAGCGTCAAGGCGCTGCGCCGCAAGGTCCGCCACCAGCTGCGCGACGTGGCCGCCCGCATCCGCTGGGAGGGGCCGCGCACGGCGGTGGCCACCTCACGGACCTTCCAGCAGCTCGGCCGGCTGTGCGGGGCCGCGCCCGGACGGCACGGGCCCTTCGTCGAGCGCCGGCTGTACACCTCCGACCTCGGCAAGGCGGTGACCCGGCTGGCCGCGCTGCCCGCGGCGGAGCGGGCGGAGCTCCCCGGCATCTCGGCACCGCGCGCCGACCAGAGCCTGGCCGGCGCGCTGGTCGGGCACACCGCCATGAAGCTGACCGGACTGGAGGCCGTCACCATCTGTCCCTGGGCGATCCGCGAGGGGGTGCTGCTGCGGCACATAGAGGACGGCCCGTCCTGGTGGCGGGAGGTCGTCGAGCGCACCGACGACGTCGCGGCCTTCCCGGGCGAGGATCCCGCCGCAATGGAGCCCGCGGGCCGGGCCGTACCGCTGCGGGTCGCCGCGCCGACCCGCTGACCCCGCCGCCCCGGCCCCCTCGCCGTACGGTCACCTCACCGGGACGGGGGCCCGAGCGGCCGTTCCTGGAGCGCCCGGGCCACCCCGAAGAGGTTCCCGGCCATCGCCCGCCCGGTCCTGTGCGCCCACTCGCGGCCCCGCTCCTCGTCCAGGTAGTCGGGGCCGGGGCCGGGCCCGAGGTGCCAGTACGTCCAGGCCTGGCCCGGGACCGTGTACCCGATGTCGGCGAGGGCGCCGGAGATCTCGCTGATGACGTGGTGGGCGCCGTCCTCGTTGCCGGTGACCACGACACCCGCGACCCGGTTGTAGGCCACCGGCCGCCCCACGTCGTCCGTCTCGGACAGCATCGCGTCCATCCGCTCCAGCACCCTCTGGGCGACCGAGGAGGGGCGGCCCAGCCAGGTCGGCGAGGCGATGATCAGGATCTCCGACCGCAGCAGCTTCTCGTGGACGCCCGGCCAGTCGTCCCCCGCCGTCACGGCCTCACTGACCACGCCCGGCGCGATGTCCAGGTCGACGGCGCGTACCACCTCGACCTCGACCCCCTCCTTCTCCAGCCGTTCGACCACGACCCCGGCCAGCGCCTCGGTGTTGGACGGATCCGGCGACCTCTTCAGCGTGCAGTTGACGACGAGTGCTCTCATGGGGCAGCGGAGTACCCGCTCGACCGGCCCCCACACGGCGACAACATCACAGGTGGGGACGGGTGTACCCGGGGTACCCGGCGCCCATGAGACACGAGAGCGAAGGACCAGCCCTGCCCGCCGACCGGGGACCCCTCTCCGCCGCCGTCACGGCGTACCTGAGGGGCGCGGGCCCGCTGCCCTCCGAGGGGGAGGTACGGGCCGCCGACCCGTACGGCGACGACCTGCAGCTGGCCCTCTACCTCTGCTACGAGCTGCACTACCGCGGCTTCGCGGAGGCCGACCCGGACCTCGAGTGGGACCCGGAGCTGCTGAGGACCCGCGCGGCCCTGGAGGAGCGCTTCCTGACCGCGCTGCGCGCCGACACTCCCGTCCACGAGACGGTCGAGGGCGCGCTCAAGGAACTGCTGGTGGAGCCCGCCGAGGGCACGGGTGTCTCGCACTACCTGCGGGACGAGGGCGAGCTGTGGCAGCTGCGCGAGTACGCGCTGCACCGGTCGCTCTTCCACCTCAAGGAGCAGGACCCGCAGGTCTGGGTGCTGCCGCGGCTGACGGGGCGGGCCAAGGCCGCGCTGGCGGCGGTGACGTTCGACGAGTACGGCGGCGGGCGCCCCGACCAGGTGCACGCCCAGCTCTTCGCCGACCTGATGACGGACCTGGGACTGGACACCACCTACGGCCGCCAGGTGGACGCGGGCTGCGCCGAGATGCTGGCGCTCGTCAACCTGATGTCGCTGTTCGGGCTGCACCGCCGGCTGCGCGGCGCCCTGGTGGGCCACTTCGCGGAGGTCGAGATCACCTCGTCGCCCGCCTCGCGCAGGCTGGCGGAGGCGATCCGCCGCACGGGCGCCGGCCCGGCCGCCGAGCGGTACTACGACGAGCACGTCGAGGCGGACGCCGTACACGAGCAGATCATGCGGCACGAGGTGATCGGCGGTCTGCTGGAGGACGAGCCGCACCTCGCGGACGACATCGTGTTCGGCATCGACGCGACGGAGTACCTGGAGGGCCGGATGGCCGAGCGCCTCCTGTCGCGGTGGCGCGCGGGCGAGTCCTCCCTGTACAGCCCCCTGGAGCGGACCGTTGAAGGGGCCACTGAGGATCCTGCTAGAGCAGAAGAAAGCAGGGTACTGGGGGTCGTGTGAATCTAATGGTGCTTCCGGGCGTCTACGCCCCGCAGGACGACACGTCCCTGCTGACCGACGCGCTGGCCGAGGAGCCGCTCGCCCCCGGCGCCCGCGTCCTCGACGTGGGCACGGGCTCGGGCGCCCTGGCCCTCGCGGCGGCCCGCCGGGGCGCGCGGGTCACGGCCGTGGACGTGTCCCGGCGGGCCGTGGCGACGGCCCGCCTCAACGCCCTGCTGGCCGGGGTGCGGGTCCGTGCCGTCCGGGGCAACCTCTTCGCACCGGTCCGCGACGATCGTTTCGACCTGATCCTCGCCAACCCGCCGTACGTGCCGGCCCCACCGGCCGACGGGGAGCCGCGCGGCGCCGCCCGCGCCTGGGACGCGGGCGGCGACGGCCGGCTCGTACTGGACCGGATCTGCCGTGACGCTCCCCCGCTGCTGCGGCCCGGCGGTGTGCTGCTCATGGTGCACTCCGTGCTCAGCGACGCCCGCCGTACGGTCACCGCGCTGCGCGCGGCCGGGCTGGAGGCGGCCGTGACGGAGCACCGCTGGGTGGCCTTCGGGCCCGTACTGCGCGCCCGGCAGCCCTGGCTGCGGGACCGCGGACTGCTGTCCGCCGACGACGACAAGGAAGAGCTGGTGGTCATCCGTGCCGAACGACCGCGCTGACGCGCCGAACACCCCCGACCCGGTGCGGACCCGGACCGGTGCGCCCGGTCCTGCGGGGGGCACCGCCGCGCCCGGGTCCGCGGGTCACGCCGACGCGCCCCGCCGGATCACCGTGCAGCGGCGTGGACCGTGGCTGGTGGACGGTCCCGTGGAGGTGGAGCTGGAGGACGGGACGACCGTCTCCTCGGACCGCTTCCGCGTGGCCCTGTGCACCTGCCGGCGCAGCAAGCGCTACCCGTGGTGCGACACGAGCCACCGCAGGTCGGCCCCGGCGGCACGCCGGCCGGCCGCGGACGCCGGTACGGGCCCTGACGCCGGTACGGGTCCGGACGCGTGCCCGGACCGGCCGGGCGACGACGCGCGGACGGGCTGACCGGCGCCGGCCGCGCCCGGGTCATGCGGTGGGTGCGCCTACCGGCCCGCGTCGTGCCGCCCCCACGGGCCGTGCCACACGACCCACATGTGGCCGTCCGGTCCGTGGTGGACGTGGAGGCCGTCGACCACCATCAGCAGCGGCAGGCCGTCCGCCCGGCTGCGCCGCTCGGCGTCCTGGGCGACGGAGGTGTCGTCGGTGGCCGCCACCGTGATGCCCGACCCGTCCGCGGTGAGCACGATCCGGCAGACGTCGGCCGTGGTGCGCGCCAGCAGACAGTCGCTCACCGACCGTCCGGCGGCGAGGACCGGCGCGACGAAGGACCGCGGCGCGTCGGTCAGCCGTGTCAGTGCGGCGGTGGCCGCCTCGGTGGCGCTCGCCGCGTCCGGGTGTCCGTCCGGGCGGGAGAAGTGGGCGGTGAACTCCACCTCCACGGCGGGTTCCCTGAGCCCGTACTCCGTCAGCGGCGCCGCCCCCTCGACGGGATCGCTCACCAACGTCTTCACCGCCACCCCCTGGTCCGGATCCTGCGCGTGCGGTGCGGCCGGGGGCTGGGGCAGCACAGCGACTGTATGACGGTGCCGACCCGTTGACCAGAGCGCCTTGGAACGGGACGATCACGCAGTGTCAATACATAGGCGGGAATTTCACCTTGACGAGTGAAGCAGATCTTGCGCCGCCCACAGCAGGGATGATGCCCCCTCAGCTGGGGTATTTACCGGAGTCAAATGCGCCCTACCGCTGTCGAGGTGGAGCCGACATGCCGCCGGAAGCCCAAGACCGTGCCGCCCCTCCGTCCGGGGACGCCACCGCCGGACCCGGGCTCGCGCCGCCCAATCCCCACGCCCACAGCCGGCGGACCGGGACGTGCACCGTCATCGAGGTCACCGGAGAGATCGACGTGGCGACCGCGGACCAGCTGGCCGAGCACCTGCGGGCCGCCGTCGCGCTGCCCGGGCCCGACATAGTCGTGGATCTGCGCGGCGTCGACTTCTTCGACTGTTCCGGGCTGCGGGTGCTGTGCCGGGCCGAAACACTGGCGCGGGCGCGGGACGGGCGGCTGCGCCTCGTCTGCGACCAGCCCGGCATCCACCGCATCCTGCGCGCCACCGGGCTGCTCGACCGCTTTCCCCCGCTGCGGGAGCTGCCGCCCCCCGCCCTGACGCCCGAGCCCGCCCCGGAATTGATCCGGGGGCCGGCCGACAGCCCCACACTGTCCAGCCGGCCCCCGGTGCGGGGACCGCACGGCATCCCGTGGCCGGGCTCGCGCTCCCCATCCGCGAGCTCTCGGCGCACTCTGCACGGGATCCGAACGGTCCCGGTCCCTCAGCGCGCGCGGGCGCTCCTCCCCGAAGGGCTCCGCACACGTCCTGAGGGGGGATCGGGAGGAGTCCGCTGGCGCACGGTGCTCGGCATCCGGTGCTTCCTCCTCCGCTCGGTCGGGTCAGGTCACCGGGCCGCCCGCGAGTCGGGTACGCGTGCGACGGGCGGTCCTGGTGGTGCCGGATCGGCAAGCGCGAGTCTGCCGAGTCCGACTCGGAAAGGCACATCGACCCGACCGGTTTCAGGTAACTTCCAGTGTTGAATCAGTGGCGGGAAGTCACGGACCCGAGCGGGTCGGCCCCCGTGATTGAGCGGGTCCCGATCATCACGGATGCCCGTCTGGCCGGATCCACACGGTTCGGCAATCGGCCTGAAACATTTCGGTTCCACCGGTGGGAGCCGCAGTTTCCCGGCCCTCCGGACGCCTCGCGCGCGGCCCGGAGCCGTCAGCCCGGCAGGGGGGCGGCTCCCGTGGCGGCCGCGGCGGACCTGACGGTGCCGTCCAGGACGGCCCCCGGCGGGGTGGCCGGCGCCGGTGTGCCCGTCCGTGCCTCGGGCCGCGCTTCCGGCCGTACGCCGTTTCCGCCGCCCGCGAGGGGCGTCCCGGCGCCGGGTTCGGGTGCGGCGGGTTCGGGTGCGGCCGAGGGACCGCCGGTGCCGGAGATCGACAGCGACCCGGGGGTGGCCTTCGTGCCGTCGGTCACCCAGCGCTGCGCGTCCGAACCGTCGCGGACCTTCACCACGACGTCCGCCTCCGGCTCCTCGGTGGTGGGCGCGAGGGCGAGTTCGTCCTGCCGGCGGGGCAGCAGTTCGCCCCGCACGGTGAGGTCGTACCGCACGTCGTCCACGCGGGCGGACCGCGTGCCGGCGCACGCCCCGAGGACGACGACCCCGGCGTCCACGTGCGAGTCCAGGCACAGCCGGGGATCGGCGACACTGCGCAGCTGTCCGTCGTCCTCGTACGACCACTGCTGGGTGGACGCCGTCGAGCAGGCCGCCAGCCGGGCCGCGGCACCATCCTGCGCCGCGCCGCCGCGGACGTCGAGGCACAGGTCGGCGGCGAGGTTGCGCAGCCGGGTGCGGCCGGGGGCGACGGGCAGTCCGGCGGAGCCGGGGGGCGGCGAGGAGGTGGCCGAGGGGAGGACACCGGAGTCGGTCGCGGTGCCGTGGCCACCGGCGGCGCTCGTCGACATGGAGTTCGCGCCGTCACCGCCGTCCGACCACAGGGCGGCGGACAGGACGGTGGCGAGCACGGCGCTGGAGGCGATTCCGAGACCGGTGGCCAGGGCCCTGCCGCCACGCGCCACCGCCCTGCCGCGCCCACTCCGGACCGGGAACCGCGACAGCAGCCGGTGCCGGCGGGAGCCGACGCGCCGGCCGCCCTGGCGGGAACCCGTCCCGTGCGGCGCGCGGTCGGGCCGGGAGTCGACGTAGCGGCGGGCGCCCCAGCCGAGCACGGCCTCGGCGAGCAGGGAGCCCAGGCCGCTCTCGAAGTGGCTGAGCTGCTCGGCGGCGGAACGGCAGTACCGGCACTGCACCAGGTGGTCCTGCACGTCGGGGAGGAGCGCGCCACCGCGCCGGATGGGCACGTCCAGGAGCCGGTTGTAGAAGCGGCAGTCCCGGCTCGGCGCGAGTTCCCGGTGGGCGCGCACGCATCCCTCGCGGAACTGCTCGCGGGCCTGCTCCAGTGTGGCCGACGCGGTGTCGACGCCGACGCCCAGCAGACCGGCGGGAACGGTGATCGGCTCCGCCTCCACCTCGGTGTGCCACAGCAGGCACTGGGAGAGGGCCGGCAGGGCGTCGAACGAACGCTCGGCGAGCTTGCGGTTCTCCGGGGTCAGGGACTGCGCCGCGCGCATGCCGCGGCCCCCGGCGGGCTTCCGCAGGTCCGGCAGGACGCCGGCGAGCGGTTCCTCCGCGGACCACTGCTTGACCAGGTTGCGCACGGTGACGAGCAGGCGGGGCCGGAGGGCGATGCCCGACTCGCCGAGGGCCAGCCCTTCCAGCACCCGGCGGAACGAGGCCGCGGTGACCATGGACGCGGTGTCGCCCGACGACGCCAGGCAGATGGCGGCGTAGTCGTGCGCGGACTGCCAGTGCCGCGCCATCAGCATCGCGACGGGGTCGCCGGCCCCGCTCTCCGGCCGGCCGCGGAGGCGGGCGGCGAGGCTCTCGTCCGACATGCCGGGGACCACGCCCGGGCGAGGAGGACGCGAGGGACGCGGGGGGTGGGGGGTGTGCACGGAGCGGTTTCCTTCCGGTGCCCGGTGCGCGAGAGGCGGCGCACGCGGTTTCTTCTGTCGCCGAGCAGGCGCACCCACGGGGTGCGGGCCTTCGGTGCGGTTCGCGCCGGGAGGGCGGCCCCGTAGACCGGCGCCCCGCACGGCGACCGCCGGCCGAGGACCTCGTGAGCCCTCCGACGGTGCGCCGATCCGGAATATCGAACACTGTTCGGACCTGGCCGTTGCCCGCGCGCGGGAGGCTCACCCTTGCACAGGTCGCGCGGCGCCAACAAGGCGCTTGGGCAACATCCGCATCATTGACAAGAAGTCAACGGGAAGATGACGGTCCGACCGCCGCCACAGGCGCGCGGCACACCTCGACGAGTGGGCCGGGCACCGGGGTTGACCGGCACTCAGACCTGCCAGGAGCGCAGCCGGTCCGCCGTTCCGTACACGTCCGTCCGCCCGGCGACCAGGTCGCGCGCGAGGTCCACGAGGGCGCCGTGCGGCGGGTCGATCCCGACGCCGCTCACGGACATGTACGCCACGGCGGCCGCGCAGGCGAAGCGGGTGTTGGCGGACGGCAGCGGCCTGAGCAGGGCCAGCGTGTGCAGCAGGGCGGCGGCACGCCAGGCCGCGTCGGACTCCACGCCGAGCCGGGGCGGGTCGACGCGGTGCCGGGCCACGGCGGCGACCAGGGCGGAGAAGTCGTCGACCGCCGGCCGGCCGGGGAGGAGCTCCTCCTGGCGCTGGAGCAGCCAGGGCACGTCGATGTGGATGACGGATGAATCCATCGGTCAGCGGGACCGTCCCGGGCCCCCGGCGGCGGGTTCGTCCTCCGGGAAGGCGGTGGCGAACTCCGCCGCGTGTGCCGTGAAGAACTGCCGGAACGCCTCCGCGCCCTCCTTCAGCGCGCGGTGCCGGGCGATGTCGGCCGCGGCCGCCTCACGCACGAGGGCCTTCATCGACGTACCGCGCTCCTTGGCGATCTGCCGCAGGTCCTCTAGCTCCCGGTCGCTGAACTCCACATTCAGAGCTGGCATGCCCTCAACGGTACCGCGCAGGTACTGACCCGTAAATAGCCGCAGGTCAGTTGGCTCAGGCCGCGGTACCGTCCGGGCCGGGCAGCCGCTCGTGCCCGGGCGCGCCCGTCGGGTGTTCACGCCGCGCCGTGCGCCGTGTCCGTGCGCCGTGCGCCGGTGCCCCGTCGCTTTCCGGGTGCGCGTCACCCCGACGCACTAGGCTGGATCTCGCCCCCCGTCCACGGTTCGGCCCGGCGAAACGGACAGGCCAGCATGAGGAGTCGCGAACTCACAGCCGTCGACGCTCCGTCGGCGTCCTGTGACGGTGCCGCCACGGCGAAAGCGGTGGTGGGCGCGGACGGCACGGTCACCGAGTGGAACGCGGGCGCGGCACAGCTGCTGGGCTGGTCCGGAGGTGAGGTGCTGGGCCGGCCCGTCGCGCGGCTGCTCGCCCCCGGCCACGGCTTCCGGCCGCCCTCGCGGGCCGGTCTCAGCTGGAGCGGGACGGTCCCGCTGCGGCACCGCGACGGCCGCACCGTCTCCCGGTGGCTGCTCGCCCACCGCCGCCCTCCGGGGGACGGCACCGACGGCGGCGGCTGGCTGGTCCTGTGCCCGCTGCGGGACCCGGGTCCGCTGCGGCCCGGCGAGCCGCTCGCGGCGGCGGTCATGGCCCAGTCCCCGTGCGCCACGGCCGTGTTCGACGAGCGGCTGCGGCTGCGCGGTGTCAACGACGTGATGGCCGAGGCCGTCGGCATACCCGAGGAGCGGCTGCGCGGGCTGCACATCGCCGACATCGTGGGCGGCCGGCAGGGCGCCCGGCTGGAGGAGCACCTGCGCGAGGCGCTCGCCGGCAGCCTGCGCGGGGACGTGCAGACGTTCCTGCGGGCCGCCGACGAGGACACCGCGCACGCCTGGTCGGCGCGGATCGCACCCCTGACCGGGCCCGGCGGGCGCACCATCGGCGTGTGCGTGACCGGGCACGACATCACGGAGCAGTACCGCGCCCGGGAGCGGCTGCAGCTGGTGAACGAGGCGAGCGTGCGCATCGGCACCACCCTCGACGTGGCGCGCACGGCACAGGAGCTGGCCGACGTGTGCGTGCCCGCGCTCGCCGACTTCGTCAGCGTGGACCTCCTCCAGCCGCCCGACCTCGGGGACGAGCCCCCGGTGGGCCCGCTGTCCGCCCCCTTCACGCTGCGCCGGGCCGCCCACCGGTCGGTCGACCCGGACCGCTTCGAGCCCGTCGTCGAGCCGGGCGACAGCGACGTCTACCCGGCCTCCTCGCCGCAGGCGTCCTCCCTGACGGCCGCGCGGACGGTGGTGGTCACCGACCCCGCCGACACGCTCGTGGACTGGCTCTCCCACGATCCCGTGCGCAGCGCGCGGGTGTCGGAGCACGGCATCCACGCCATGATGTCGGTGCCGATACGGGCCCGTGGCGCGACCCTCGGCGTCGCCGTCCTCACCCGCTACCGGCGCCGGGACCCGTTCACCCCCGACGACCGGCTGCTGGCCGAGGAGGTCACCGCCCGGGCCGCCGTCTGCATCGACAACGCCCGCCGCTTCACCCGCGAGCGCGAGACCGCGCTCGCCCTCCAGCGCAGCCTGCTCCCCCGCACCCTGCCCCGCCTGCCCGCGCTGGAGGCCGCCTGGCGCTACCTCCCCGCGGCTCGCGCCGGGGTGGGCGGCGACTGGTTCGACGTGATCCCGCTGTCCGGCACACGGGTCGCCATGGTCGTCGGCGACGTCGTCGGGCACGGCGTGCGGGCCTCGGCGACCATGGGCCGCCTCAGGACGGCGGTGCGCACCCTCGCCGACGTGGACCTGGCGCCGGACGAGCTGCTGACCCGCGTCGACGACCTCGTCGTACGGCTGTCGCAGGAGGCGGGCGCCGACGGGAGCACCGGCGAGGTGGGGGCCACCTGTCTGTACGCGGTGTACGACCCGGTCACGCGGCGGTGCAGCTTCGCCCGGGCCGGGCACCCGCCGCCCATCGTGCTCGCGCCGGACGGCCGGCCGGTCGACGTGCGGGTGCCCGCGGGTCCGCCCCTCGGGGTGGGCGGGATGCCGTTCGAGTCCACCGAGCTGGAGCTCGCCGAGGGCACCGTGCTCGCCCTCTACACCGACGGGCTGATCGAGAGCCGCGACCGGGACATCGACGCCGGGCACGCGCTGCTGACCGAGGCGCTCGCCCGCCACCGGTCCGGCTCGCTGGACGCGGACTGCCAGGCCGTCGTCACGTCCATGCTCCCGGCGGAGGGGGCCGCCGACGACGTGGCGCTGCTGCTGGCCCGCACCCGCGGCCTGGCCCCCTCGCGGGTGGCGGCCTGGGCGGTGCCCGCCGACCCCGCGGCCGTCGCCCGCACCCGCGGCCAGGTGCTCGACCAGATGGCGTTCTGGGGGCTGCGGGAGACGGCCTTCACCACGGAACTCGTGGTGAGCGAGCTGGTCACCAACGCGATCCGGCACGGCGCGCCGCCCATCCAGCTGCGGCTCATCCACGACGACACCACCCTGATCTGCGAGGTGTCGGACAGCAGCGGCACGGCCCCGCACCTGCGGCGGGCGAAGACCTTCGACGAGGGCGGCCGGGGGCTGCTGCTGGTGGCCCGGCTCACCCAGCGCTGGGGCAGCCGGCACACCGCGGAGGGCAAGACGATCTGGGCGGAGCTGACACCGGCCCAGGAGTGAGGGGTGGGGGGCCGCGCGAGGGATACTCGGAGCCCGCGCGCGGACGCTCCTCGCGCGTCTGCTGAGATGACAGGGCCCCGTCATCGCGGTCCCCGCCGGCACGAAAGCACCGAAGCCCCACCGTGAACACCCCGCTCGCCGAGACCCTGTCCGTCGTCCTGCTCGTCGCCGTGCTCGCCGCCGCGGTGGCCCGTCCGTCCAGGCTGCCGGAGGCGGCCGTCGCCGTCCCGGCCGCCGGGCTGGTGATCGTGACGGGCGCCGTGCCCCTGGAGCACGCCCTGGCCGAGGCCGAGCGGCTGGGCCCGGTGCTCGGTTTCCTCGCCGCGATCCTGGTGCTGGCGAAGCTCTGCGACGACGAGGGGCTCTTCCAGGCGTGCGGGGCGTGGATGGCCCGCGTCTCGGCGGGGCGGCCCGGGCGGCTGCTGGGCGCGACGTTCCTGCTCGCCTCCGGCATCACCGCGGTGCTGAGCCTGGACGCGACGGTCGTCCTGCTCACCCCGGTGGTGTTCGCGACGGTGGCCCGGCTCGGCGCCCGCCCCGCGCCGTACGTGTACGCCTGCGCGCACCTCGCCAACACGGCGTCGCTGCTGCTGCCGGTGTCCAACCTCACCAACCTGCTGGCGTTCGAGGAGAGCGGGCTGAGCTTCACCCGGTTCGCCGCGCTGATGGCGCTGCCGTGGGTGGTCGCCGTGGCGGCCGAGTACCTGGTGCTGCGCCGCTTCTTCGCCGCCGACCTGGCGGCCGGGTGCACCCCGCCCGAGGATCCGGAGCGGCCCGCGGTGCCGGTGTTCGCGCTGGCCACGGTCGCGGGCACGCTCGCCGGCTTCGTCGTCACCTCCGCGCTGGGCGCCGAACCGGCGTGGGCGGCCCTGGCCGGTGCCCTGGTGCTGGGCGTCCGCGCGCTCGTCCGCCGCACCACCACTCCCCGCTCCCTGGTGCGCGCGACCTCATGGCCGTTCCTCGCGTTCGTGCTGGGCCTCGGCATCGTCGTACGGGCCGTCGTCGACAACGGGCTCGCCGGCGCGCTCGGCCGGCTGCTGCCCGCCTCGGACGGGCTGCCCGCGCTGCTGGTCCTCGCCGTGGTCGCGGCGCTGCTCGCGAACGCCATCAACAACCTGCCCGCCGTGCTGGTCCTGCTGCCGCTGGCCGCCCCGGGGGGCGCGGGCGCGGTCCTCGCCGTCCTGCTGGGCGTCAACATCGGCCCGAACCTCACCTACGCGGGCTCCCTGGCCACGCTGCTGTGGCGGCGCATCGTCCGGGAGCACCGCTACGAGGTGAAGCTCGGCGAGTTCACCCGGCTGGGACTCCTCGCGGTGCCCGCGACGCTGCTCCCGGCGGTGGCGGCCCTGTGGCTGTCCCTGCGCTTCATCGGCGTCTGAGGGCCTGTGAACAGGTGACGTCACGGCGTGGGAGCCCCGCGCGCTCCGGCGGGCGGGCCCATCCTCGAGACGCACGTGACCCGCGCCCGGCCGGTCACGGCCGTGGAGGAGGACAGGGTGCCGGTACGACCGACGCTGCGGGGAACGTCCATGGTCCTGGCGACCGCAGCCCTCGGCTGGGTGACGACGGTGCCGCCCGCCGTGGGCGCCGCGCCGCGGGAGGCGGAGCCGCCCGTCTCGACGCTGTGCGTCCCCGCGGGCACCCTGCGGGGTGCGGGCGGGCAGCGGGCCGACGTCAGCCTGTGCGCCGAGCACGGCACCGCCAGGCTGTCCCTGACCGCCCCGGCCGTCTGCGCCCGCGAGGGCTCCCCCGCCCGGTACTCCTGCCTGTCCTCAGGCACGTGGACGCTGCGGCGCGAGGGCCGCACCGTACTCACGGGAACGCTGCCCGGGGGCCGTGACTATCCCGGCCCCGGCACCTACGACGTCACCGCCGACGTGCGCGTCCGCTCGGAGCCCGGAGAGGTCGACCTGCGCGGCACGGTGCGCGGCCGGATCACCCTGACCACCCCGCGACCGGAACCGACCCACCGCGTCGAGGTGGACCGGACCACGCTGCGCCCGAACGGCACGACGCTGCTGCGGTACACCGTCGCCAGGGACGGTGAGAGCGGCGACGACAGCGCGCGGTTCGGGCTGATCGGCGAGGAGGACACCGGTATGGAACTGAGCACGTCCGACGAGCGCTGCGGCAATCCGCTGACCGGCGCCCACCCGTCGCGCACCAGGAACACGGCCGTGCTGGACTGCGCCCTGACGGGCCTGCAGCCCGGCCGCCCCACCACGGTCGCCGTCCGCGTGAAGCTCAGGGAGCGGTGCGGCACGGTCGTCTCCAAGCTGGGCTACTGGATCCCCCGGGGTCAGAGCCTGTACACCGGCGGCATGCTGGCCGGGCCGACCGTCGGCTGCGACTGATCCCCGGCGTCCGCGGCGAGCAGGTCCAGGACCCGCTCCCAGGCGAACTCCGTCCGCCCGCCGTCCCGGTCGCCGTACGGCTCGCCGAAGCGGACACCCATCTCCCGCAGCCGGACGAGGCTCGCCCCGTACGCGGGGTGGGCCGCGAGCGCGTCGCAGACACAGGGCAGGACGGCGATCGGGACGCCGAGCCCGTACGCCTCGCACAGGGTGCCGAGGGCGAGGGTGTCGGCGATGCCGGCCGCCCACTTGTTGAGGGTGTTGAAGGTGGCGGGTGCGACGGCCACGGCGTCGGGCGCGGGGAAGGGGCGCGGGTCGCCCGGCCGCCGCCACGCGGAACGGATCGGGCGCCCGGTGCGCTCCTCGACGGCGGCGGTGTCGAAGAAGCCCGTCGCGAGCGGCGTCGCGATGACACCGACCTCCCAGCCACGCTCCCGCGCCGCGGTGATCAGCTCGCCGACGTCCGCGGCGACACCAGCGGCGCAGACGACGACGTGGAGGAAGGGCTTCCCGGCCGGTGGGGTGGTCATCCGGGCACCCTACTGGCAGCCGGTACCCGGACGGCCCGACCGGTGGTGCCTCTTGCGGGGAGGCGGCGTGCGCGAGTTGGATGGCGGCCAGTCACCTGCGCGAGAGAGGAAGCGACACCATGCCACTCGAGGGCGAGTACGAGCCGAGCCCGACGGACTGGGTGCGTGAACAGGTCGAGCTGTACGAGAGCTCCGGCGGCACCGAGGGGACGACACTCCGGGACACGGGCCTCCCCGTCATCGTCCTGACGACCCGGGGGGCGAAGAGCGGCAGGCTCCGCAAGACACCGCTGATGCGCGTGGAGCACGACGGCCGGTACGCCGCCGTGGCCTCGCTGGGCGGCGCGCCGAAGCACCCGCTCTGGTACCACAACGTCGTGGCCGATCCGCGCGTGGAACTGCAGGACGGCCCCGTGCGGCAGGACATGAGGGCGCGCGAGGTGACCGGGGACGAGAAGGACGAGTGGTGGAAGCGCGCGGTCGCCGTCTTCCCGCAGTACGCCGAGTACCAGGAGAAGACGGACCGGCAGATCCCCGTCTTCGTGCTGGAGCCGGTGGACGGTGCGGCGGACGGGAACTGACGAAAGGGCGTTCTCCCGGCTTCTCCGGCCACGGGGGTGTGGAACGCCGTCGGCCGGGCACCCGGTCCTCAGGCCCCGCCGCGCTCCCCCGTCGCGGCGGGGCTTTCGTCTCCCTCCGCGCCCCCGCGGTGGGCCTTCGCGTCCGTCACGTCGAGGAAGATCAGCTCGGCCTCCGGTACGGCCTCGGCGATGGAGCGCTTGATCCGGTCGGCGACCTCCTCGACCTCCTCGCTGTCGAGGCCCGGCACCAGATCGACCCGCGCGGCCACCAGCAGCGACTCCAGGCCGAGTTCCATGGTGTGCAGCGCCTCCACGCTGTCGATCTCCGGCTGGGCCGCCAGCAGGTCCCGGATGCGCCGGTGCGACTCCGGGTCGGCCGCCTGGCCGATGAGCTGGTCGCGGGCGTCCCGGCCCAGCCGGTAGGCGACGTACACGAGCAGTGCCCCGATGGCGAGCGAGGCGGACGCCTCCCACACGATCCGGCCCGTCACCATGTGCAGCGCCATGCCGGCCATCGCGAGCGAGACACCGAGCACCGCCGTGCCGTCCTCGGCGACCACCGTCCGCAGGGCCGGGTCCCGCAGCCCGCGCGAGCCGCCCTGCCGGCGTACCTGGTGGAGGGCGCGCAGCAGGGAGCCGCCCTCGGCGAGCAGGGCCACGCCGAGCACGACCAGGCCCACCACGTAGCCCTCGCGCGACTCCGCCCCGTCGCCGCCCCGCAGCGCCTCGAAGCCCTGGAAGAAGGAGAAGCAGCCGCCCATCACGAAGATGCCGACGGCGGCGAGCAGCGACCAGAAGAAGCGCTCCTTGCCGTAGCCGAAGGGGTGGCGGGTGTCGGCGGGGCGCCTGCTGCGGCGCAGCGCGGCCAGCAGGAAGACCTCGTTCAGGCTGTCCGCGACCGAGTGGGCCGCCTCGGAGAGCAGGGCGGGCGAGCCCGTGAGGAGGCCGCCGGCGGACTTGGCGAGGGCGATCACGAGGTTGGCGGCCAGGGCCACCAGCACGGTGACGCGCGTCCCGCGGTCCGAACGCGCCCGGCGCTGCGTACGGGTCTCGCGGCCGGTGGGGGCCTCGCCGTCGCCACGGGGTTCCTGGGCGTCACGGTCCTCGGCGTCCTGCCGTACCGTACGGTGCGCGCCGTCCGGGCGGTTTGCGGGTATGTGCTCCATTCCCCGCCGACTGCCCAGGTCGCAGGCGCTCACACCGAGGTGCGGGCCTCGTTCACCCGGGGTACCCGTGCCCGCACGAGCGGAAGGAAGGTGCCCATGAGCACGGGCGAGGGGAACGCGGGGAACAGCGCGCTGGGCCACAAGGAGTTCAAGCGCTCCCGCAGCCATTTCGCGGACCGCATCACCGTCGACGGCCGGGACGGCTGGCCGGTGGAGGGCGGCAGGTACCGGCTGGTCGTCAGCCGGGCCTGCCCCTGGGCGAGCCGGGCGGTGATCTCGCGGCGGCTGCTGGGGCTGGAGCACGCGCTGCCCATGGCGGTCACCGACCCGATCCAGGACGACCGCAGCTGGCGCTTCACCCTGGACCCGGACGGCCGCGACCCGGTCCTCGGCATCCGGTACCTCGCCGAGGCCTACGACGCGCGGGAGAGCGACTACCCCGGCGGGGTGAGCGTGCCGGCCATCGTCGACGTACCGAGCGGGAAGCTGGTCACCAACGACTACCAGCAGCTCACCCTCGACCTCGCCACGGAGTGGACCGCGCTGCACCGCGAGGGCGCGCCCGACCTGTACCCCGAGGCGCTGCGCGACGAGATCGACGAGGTGATGGACGCCGTCTACGAGGACGTCAACAACGGCGTGTACCGGTCGGGCTTCGCCCCCCGCCAGAAGGAGTACGAGGAGGCCGTCACGGGGGTGTTCCGCAGGCTGGAGTGGCTCTCCGCACGGCTCGCCGGGCAGCGTTACCTCGTCGGGGACACCCTCACCGAGGCCGACGTCCGCCTGTTCACCACGCTGGTGCGGTTCGACGCCGTGTACCACGGCCACTTCAAGTGCAACCTGTGGAAGCTGACGGAGGACCGGGTGCTGTGGGGGTACGCCCGCGACCTCTTCCAGACGCCCGGGTTCGGTGACACGGTCGACTTCGACCACATCAAACGGCACTACTACGGGGTGCACACGGGCATCAACCCGACCGGTGTCGTGCCGCTGGGCCCGGACCTGTCCGGCTGGCTCGCGCCGCACGGCCGGGAGGAGCTCGGCGGCCGTCCGTTCGGCGACGGGACGCCGCCCGGCCCGGTCCAGCCGTCGGAGGTGGTGCCGCCGGAAGGGCGCCCCTGAGGCCTCGCACACCCGTACGGGGTCAGACACGCAGACGTACGTCACGGCTGTCACGCACACACGCGACTTCGGCCGATCAATAGCGCCGTACCGGGGAACCCGTACGGCGCAAGGGCCTCGGCCCCGGAGCGACAAGGAGTGACGCAGGTGTCGAAGAAGAAGAAACTCCCCCTGGTGTACCAGCCCCTGGGCTTCGCGCTCGGCTGGGCGGGCGGTGCACTGGCCGGGGCGGCGTTCCGCACGACGTGGAAGGCCATCCGGCACGAGGACGACGCGCCGGACGCCCTGGACAGGGACCGCGGCTGGGGCGAGGTGCTGCTGGCCGCGGCCGTCCAGGGCGCCATCTTCGCGGTCGTCCGCAGTGCGGTGGACCGGGCTGGAGCGAAGGCCATCGAGCGTCAGACGGGCGTGTGGCCCGCGTCGGACAAGGGCGGCAGGGACTGACCGCCGGTGCCTCCCGCGTCACCGCGGACGGGGCGTCAGCCCTGCTTGGGTGACGCGGGGGGCACCATGTGCACGCTGAAGGAGTGGCCGGCCGGGTCGGCGAAGCCGCGCTCCTCGTACTCGTACGCGCCGACCGACTCCTTGGCCTCGATCGTCCGCCCGCCGAGGGTCACGATCCGCCGCTCGGCCGCGTCCAGGTCGTCGACCCGGAAGTCGAGGTGGGCCTGGAGGGAGTTCTCGGGGCGCGGCCAGCTCGGCGGGACGGCGTTCACGTCCCGGCGGAAGGCCATCCGGAAGCCGCCGGGCTCCCTGATCTCGATGCGGTTGGCGGTCACCTCCGTCTCCTCCGCGTCGAGCAACTCCTTGTAGAAGGCGGCGAGTTTCTCGGGCTCGGCACTGTCCAGCACCACGACGCCCGCCTTGATGAGTCCCATCGTTCCTCGTTCCTTGTCGTCGGACCGGGGTTCCGGGCGCGCGGGCGGCCGGGGACCGCCGCGCGCATACGGTCCCCGGGTACCCCGAGTGGGTGACGGGAAATCAGTCCGTGACCGGCCACCCCGGGGCGCGTGTACGGAGATCGGGGAGGACGTCCCGAGACCTCCCGTGTCGCTCTGAAAAGAACACTTCTTCCCCACGAGACCCACCAGTAATCCACGTCACACCATGAATTGATCATTCCGTGGGCAGCCTCTCAACGCCGTCCTACCCTCGACCCCCGGAGGGGGCGGCAAAGGTGAGAAATGCGAGAGGAATTACCCATGCCCCAGGACGTCCGGTTCGACCTCCCCTTCGACACTCCCGTCAGCGAGCACCTGGAGTACGCCCGGGGCCGCCATCTGCGCTGGGTGTGGGACATGGGGCTGGTGCGGAGCCAGGCCGCCTTCGAGGAGTACCGCTCCTGGGACCTCCCCCAGGCGGCGGCACGGACCTACCCCCACGCCTCGGCCGAGGACATGGTCGTCCTCATGAACTGGTTCTCGCTGGCCTTCCTCTTCGACGACCAGTTCGACGCCACGCGCCCGGACCGGGCGGACCGGATAGCCGAGGTGGCGCGGGAGCTGATCGCCACTCCCCTGCGGCCGGCGGGCACGGCGCCCCGGGTGGTCTGCCCGATCACCACGGCCTGGGCGGAGGTCTGGGCGCACCTCTCCGCGGGCATGTCACTGGCCTGGCAGACCCGGTTCGCCGCCTCGTGGGGCCGGTTCCTGGTGGCGCACACCGAGGAGGTCGACCTGGCCGCGCGAGGGCTGGCGGGCACGCTGGGCCTGGACGAGTACGCCGAGTTCCGGCGGCGCACGGTGGGGATCCACCACAGCATCGACGCGGGCGAGCGCAGCCGTGGCTTCGAGGTGCCGGCCCAGGTGCAGGCGCATCCGCTGATGGTCCGGATGCGGGACCTGGCCGCCGACACCATCGGGTTCATGAACGACGTCCACTCCTTCGAGCGCGAGAGGCGCCGCGGCGACGGCCACAACCTGATCGCCGTACTGCACCGCGAGCGCGGCTGCTCGTGGGAGGAGGCCGCCGACGAGGCGTACCGGATGACCGTGCGCTGCCTCGACGAGTACGTCGCCCTGGAGGCGCGGGTGCCGGCCATGTGCGACGAGCTGGGGCTGACCGACGGACAGCGCGAGCAGGTGCGGATGGGTGTGGAGGCCATCCAGCACTGGATCAACGGCAACTACGAGTGGGCCCTGACCTCCGGCCGGTACGCCGCGGCCAAGGAGGGCCCCGCGGCGACGGCCGAACTGGCGGGCCGCGGCTCACTGGACGACCTGCTGGCCGTGTGAGTCAGCGACGGGGTGCGCCCGGCCCGGGTGGGCCGGGCGCACCCCGTCGTCGTGCAGGCCGCCGGCGGCCTTCCGCTACGCCGCGAAGGTGACCGGGAGGGTGTCGAGGCGGGCCTCCCACGTGGAGGCCGTCGAGGTGAGCTCCTGGGCCGGTACCGCGAGGCGCAGGCTCGGCAGGCGGTGCAGCAGGGTGTCCACCGCGCCCTCGATGATGGCCTGGCCGATGCCCTGTCCCGGGCACTCGTGCGGGCCACCGCTGAACGCGAGGTGCGACTGGTTGCCCTGGACGGAGACGCCGGTGTCGGGCCGGATCCCCGGGTCGAGGTTGCCCGCGGCGAGCCCCAGGATCAGCAGGTCGCCCTCCTTGACGCCCACGCCGCCGAGCTCGAGGTCGGCAGTGGCGAAGCGGCCCGGCAGGACGGCCAGCGGCGGCGTGTCCCACATGACCTGCTCGACCACCGAGGAGACGTTCAGCTCCCCGCTGACGAGTCCGGCGAGCCGCGAGGCGTCGGTGAGGATCGCCTGGAGGACCCGGGCCAGCAGGTTGCTGGTCGTGGTCTGCGCGGTGATCAGCACGAGGCGGAGGTGGTTGAGGACCTCGTCCTCGTCGAGGTCCGCGTGGTGCCCGATCAGCCCGGTGGTGAAGTCGGCGCCGGGCTCGCTCCGCTTGCGCTCGGCCAGTTCGGCCAGGATGTGCATGATGCGGCCGTTGTGCTCCATGGCGTCCGCGCCGCCCTTGATGACCTGGGCGCTGGACTCGGCCAGGGAGCGTCCCTCGCTCGCGGCGAGACCGAACACCCGGGTCAGCACCAGCATCGGCAGGTAGTCGGCGAAGTCGCCCACCAGGTCGGCGGTGCCCGTCCCCGCGAACGCGTCGATCTGCTTGTTCGCGAAGTAGGTGACGTGCCGGCGGATGCCACGGCCCGCGACCGCCTGCAGGTTGTCGGTGACCGCGGCCCGCAGCCTGCGGTGCGGCTCGCCGTCCTGGGAGACGCAGTCCGGCCGCCAGCCCACCATCGGGATCAGCGGGTGCGTCGCCTCGATGCGGCCCTCCAGCCAGTCCCGCCAGATGCGCGAGTCCCGGCTGAACTGGAGCGGGTTGTCCAGCACCCGGCGGCACTCGCGGTAGCCGAGCACCAGCCAGGCGGGCACGTCGCCCTCCAGCAGGACCGGGGCGACGGCCCCGTGCTCCGCGCGCAGCCGGGTGTAGATGCCGTGCGGGTCCATCCCCGACCCCTGGCCGTACAGCCGGGTGACGTCACCGTGGGCGACGGGGCAGCCGCCCGGGGCCGGGGCCCCGGGATCGCCCGCCTGGGGGGCGCCGGCCGGCGCCTGGTCGTTCATCGGGTCTCCAGGACGGCGGCGGAGCGTTCCTTGAGGTGGTGGATGAGGGCGATGAGCACGTCCCGGCTGGAGGCGCGGTCACGGGCGTCGCAGGCCACCACCGGGATGTGGTCGGGGATGTCGAGCGCGTCCCGGATCTCCGCGATGGGGTGCTCCCTGGAATCGGGGAACACGTTCAGCGCGATGACGAAGGGCACCTCCTGCCGCTCCATCTCCTCGATGGCCCGGAAACTGGAGTCGAGCCGCCGGGTGTCCACCAGCACGACGGCCCCGAGGGCGCCCTTGAACAGGCCGTTCCACAGGAACCAGAAGCGTTCCTGGCCGGGCGTGCCGAACAGGTAGAGCATCAGCTCGTCGTTGAGACCGATCTTGCCGAAGTCCAGGCTGACGGTGGTCTCCTGCTTGTCGTCCACCCCGACGAGCGGGTCGACGCCTGCGCTGGCCTGGGTCAGTGTCGCCTCGGTGGTGAGCGGCTTGATGTCGCTCACCGAGCGGACCAGGGTGGTCTTCCCGGTGCCGAAGCCTCCGGCGATCATGATTTTCACGGAGCGGGTGTCTCCGGCCGCGGAGCGGCCGGGACGGTCAAAGCCGTTGAAGTCCACTGAGAACCTCCTCAAGGAGCGCGAGGTCGAACCCGCGGTCGGCGTGGGACGCCGCGACGGGGTCACGGGCCTCGATCCGTTCGGCGTCCAGCAGATCGGCGAGGAGCACCGCGAGAATGTTGAAGGGCAGTCCGAGGTGGGCGCCGAGCTCGGCGACCGACAGCGGTTCACGGCAACGACGGAGTATCTCCCCGTGCTCGTGCTGCAGGCCCGGGGCGGCGGCGGCGCGGGAGACGATGAGGGTCGCCACGTCGAGGCTCGCCGCCGGACCGCCCGGTCCGCTGCGGCCACCCGTCAGGACGTAGTAGCGCTCCAGACCGGACGGATCACTGGGACGGCGGGGAGCACTCATCCAGAGTGCTCCTCCAGGCGCGGCGTGGTCCCGAGCAACTCACCCATCCGGCGGGCCAGATCCCGCATCTGGTGGCCGAGCAGACCCTGGTCGAGACCCTCCTTGGCGAGGACTCCGAGGTACGTCTCGACGCCGGCGCGCACCACGAACAGGTGGCCGCCGTCGACCTCGATCATCGCCAGGCGGAGCTGCCCCGCGTACTTCGGGAACTGCTCCGCGACGGGCTGCGCGAGCGCCTGCAGGCCCGCGACCACGGCGGCGAACCGGTCCACGTCGTCGGGATCGTCGGCGCCGTAGGAGGTGATGGCCTTGCCGTCGCTGGAGGCGACGAGGGCGAAACGGATCTCCTGGATGCTCTCGACGAGGTCGCGGAGCGCCCAGCTCACGTCGGTTCCGTGTTGCGTCATGAGGACCGGTCGCTTTCTTCGGATTGCTGCTGTTCGGTGGGGGCCTGGGTCGCCGTCTCCGCGGAAGTCTCGCGGAGACGGCGGCCGGCCGACGCGAAGGCCGCGAGGCCGGCGAAGGAGGCGTCCGGCGGTACGGCGGCGGAGGTGTCCGCCGGTACCGCGGAGGGGGCGTCGGTACGGGCCGCGGTGCGCGGCCGCGCCG
>NZ_JAVRHI010000284.1:0-16948 GCF_034105845.1 Streptomyces sp. CRN 30
GGGCCGCCGCCGACCGCGCGCTGGCCGGCCCCTCGCGGCGGCTGCTCGCCTTCGACGGCCGGGGCACGGGCCGGGTCACCGAGGTCTTCGGCGACCTCGCCCGCGCCGAACGGGTCGCCGTCCTCGTCCCCGGCTCGGACACGGGCATCGACACCTACGGCCGTTTCCGCGCGGGCGCGCTCGCCCTGCGCGACCGGCTCGTGCGGGACGGCGACGTGCCCACCGCGGTCGTGGCCTGGCTGGGGTACGAGACACCGGGCACGGTCAGCACCGCGGTCACCACGACGGGCCGCGCGGAGGAGGCCGCGCCGGAGCTGCGCGCGTTCGTCGCCGCGCTGCGCGGGGTGACGGCCCCCGGCGCCCGCGTCTCCCTCCTCTGCCACTCCTACGGCACGGTCGTGTGCGCCCGCGCGGCCGACGGCCCGGGTGTCTCCGACATCGTGTTCCTCGGCAGCCCCGGCACCGGCGCCGACACCGCCGCCGGTCTGCGCTCCGGCGCCCGGATCTGGGCGGCGCGCTCCACCGGCGACTGGATCGCGGACGTCCCGCACGTCAGCGCCGACCTGTTCGGCACCACCGTCGGCTTCGGCACCGACCCGCTCTCCCCGGCCTACGGGGCGCGGGTCTTCGCGGCCGGGGACGGCGGCCACAGCGACTACTTCGACCCCGCGTCCCCGTCCCTGGCGAACCTCGCCCGGATCGTGCTGGGCCGCGTCACGGAGGTGACCCATGACTGAGCCGGCCGCACCGGGCGGGTTCCGCGCGCGGATCGACGCCGCCACCCCCGCCGGCCGGGACCGCGCCGTGGACGCCCTGCGCGCCGCCGCGATCCTCGGCGTCGTCCTCGGCCACTGGCTGGTGACGGCGCTGGTCACCGACTCCACCGCCCTGCGCGCGGCGAGCCCCCTGGGGGAGCTGCCCCGACTGGCGCCGGTCTCCTGGGTGTTGCAGACCCTCGCGGTGTTCTTCCTGGTCGGCGGCTACGTCGCCACCCGGTCCCACGCCGCCGCCCGTGCCCGCCGCACGTCCTACGGACGCTGGCTGACCGCCCGTACGGCCCGGCTGTTCCGGCCCGTCGGGGCCGTCCTCGCGCTGTGGACGGTGGTGACCGTCCTGCTCCTGCTGACCGGCGCGGACCCGGTGACCGTCCGCACGCTGGTGAAACTGGCCCTCTCCCCGCTGTGGTTCCTGCTGGTCTTCGCCGCGCTGACGGCGGCGACGCCGCTGCTGGCCCGGCTGCACCCGCTGTGGCCGCTGGCCGTCGTCCTCCACGTGGACCTGCTGCGGTTCGGGCTCGGCGCCCCCGCCTGGCTGGGCTGGATCAACCTGGCGGCGGGCTGGCTGGTGCCGTACGCCCTCGGCGCGGCCTGGGCGCGCGGCGAACTGGAGCGCCGCCGCGCTGGAGTGCTGCTCCTGCTGGGCGGTACGGCGGTCACGGCGGCGCTCGTGGCCTGGGCGGGCTACCCCGCCTCGATGGTCGGCGTCCCGGGCGCACCGGTGTCCAACCTGAACCCGCCGACGCTGGCCGCCGTCACCTTCGGCCTCGCCCAGTGCGGTGCGGCGCTGCTGCTGCGGGGGCCGCTGCGCCGGGCGATGCGGCGGCCGACGGTGTGGGCGGGGGTAGCGCTCACCAATCTCTCCGCGATGACGGTCTTCCTCTGGCACCAGACGGCCCTGATGGCGACCACGGCCACCGGTCTCCTCGCGGGCCGCCTGCCCGGTCTGCACACCCGTCCCGACGGCGCGGTCTGGATCGCGGCGCGGGTGGGGTGGCTGCCGGTGTTCGCGGTGGTGCTGGGCGGCTGCGTGGCGGCGTTCGGCGCCGTCGAGCGCGGGAGGCCCAGGCGCCACCGTTCGCCTGCCGTGCGGGTGTCCACGGCGGAGACGCCGCGGGCGGCACGTTCTAGGGTGGACGCGTGATGCGGTGGGGGAGGGGACGCGTCGCGGACCGTGCCGTCGGCCGCGTCCGGCGCGGTCTCGGTGTGCTGCGCGAGGATCTGTGGACGGTGCGGGCGGATCCGCTGCCGCCCTCCGTGTGGCTGCGGTGGCTGCCGCACGCTGTCGTGTGCATGTCGGCCTTCGGGGTGCTGACGGGCGGGCTGGGGCACCTCCAGGACAGCGCGGGGCAGGGCTTCGGGGGCGCGTTCCTGATCGTCGCGTGCCAGAGCGGCGCCATGGTCCTGGCGCTGTGGCGGCCGGTCCCCGCGTGGTGGCTGTCGACGACAGCCTCGGCCGTGGGCGCGGTGATCCTGCTGGAGTCACTGAGGCCCGGCGGTACGGCCGTGGGGTTCACCTGGCCGTGGACGCCTGCCGGTCTCGTCGCCCAGGTCTTCGTCCTGCTCCTCCTCGCGCTGCGGGTCCGTACCCGCGTCGCCGCCGAGGCGTTGGCGCTGACGGCCCTGGTGACCTGGTTCTGCGAGGGCGTCTGGGGGGACCGTGAACACCAGTCGACCGCCGTGGTGGCGATCGCCGTGTCGGCGGCCGTCGTGGTGCTCGGCACGGCCCTGCGCGGGCGCCGTGAGGCCCGTGCGGCACTCGCCGAGCAGACGACGCTGACCGCCGAGGAGCGGGCCCGCCGCACGGTCCTCGAAGAGCGCAGCCGCATCGCCCGCGAGCTGCACGACGTGGTCGCCCACCACATGTCCGTCATCTCCATCCAGGCGCAGGTCGCCCCGCACCTCGTCGAGAACCCGCCGGACGAGCTGAGGGAGAACCTCGCCGGTATCCGGGAGAACGCGCTGGAGGCGCTGACCGAGCTGCGCCGGGTCCTCGGTGTGCTCCGCTCGGAGGCGCCCGGCGGCCCCGGCACCACGGACCCCGCCTCGCACACCCCGCAGCCCACCCTCGACCGGCTCGACGCGCTGGTGGAGAACACCCGGGCCGCCGGTCTGACGGTGACCGTCGAGGTGCGCGGCGAGCGGCGCCCGCTGACCCCCGGCGTGGAGCTGTCGGCGTACCGGATCGCGCAGGAGGCGCTGAGCAACGTCCTGCGGCACGCGCCCGGCGCGACGGCCCGGGTGCGGCTGGCCCACCTCCCGGGCGGCCTGCGCGTGGAGGTCGTCAACTCCCGCCCGGACCGCCCCTCGCCGCCGTCGCCGGGCGCCGGGCACGGCCTGCTCGGCATGCGGGAGCGGGCGGCGATGCTCGGCGGCACCCTGACCGCGCACGCGCTGCCGGACGGTGGCTACGAGGTCGCCGCGTTCCTGCCGGCGGACGGCACCGACACCTCCGCCCACCCGACCACCGAGGACGACGCATGACGATCCGGGTACTGATCGCCGACGACCAGCAGATGGTCCGCCAGGGGTTCACCGTGCTGCTGAACGCCCAGCCGGACATCGAGGTGACCGGTCAGGCGGTGAACGGCCTGGACGCGGTCGCCCAGGTCGCCGCGCTCGCCCCGGACGTCGTCCTGATGGACATCCGCATGCCGGAGCTGGGCGGCATCGAGGCCACCCGCCGCATCACCCGGACGCACCCCGGCATCCGCGTCCTGGTGCTGACCACCTTCGACCTCGACGAGTACGTCTACGAGGCACTGCACGCGGGCGCCTCCGGCTTCCTCCTGAAGGACGCCTCCGCCGACCAGCTCGCCGAGGCGGTCCGGGTGGTCGCCGCCGGGGACGCGCTGCTCGCGCCGAACATCACCCGGCGCCTGATCACCGAGTTCTCCCGGCTGCGGGAGCGCCCCCGCACCCCGCTGAAGGACCGCGTCGGCGACCTGACCGAGCGGGAGACGGAGGTGCTGGCGCTGATCGCGGAGGGACTGTCGAACGCGGAGATCGCCGTGCGGCTGGTCGTCGCCGAGCAGACGGTGAAGACGCACGTGGGCCGCATCCTGGTCAAGCTGGGCCTGCGGGACCGCACGCAGGCGGCGGTCTACGCGTACGAGTGCGGGCTGGTCCGGCCCTCCGGATACTGACGGGGGCGGGTAGTACCTGAGACGGACCCGTGAGGACCGTCCTCGCTGCGGACGACGGGACGGCGGCCGTCCCCCTACGGTTTCGTACGTGACCGAGACGACCCAGACACCGTCCTCGCCGCCGGGCAGCCCGGAGGCGAGGTTCGCCGCGAGCGCCCTGCGCGGGCTGCGGCAGGACCTGATACACGACGCCTTCGCCTACCGTCCGCTGCCCCGCGCGCGTACCGACGGCGCGTTCGCCCGCAGGCTGCCGGGGCGGCTGCGGGAGTACGCGGAGTGGACCCCGCACGCCGTCGTGGTCCTGGCCGGGCTGCTCGCCATGGCGGTCTCCTACGGCGGGACGACCAGCGGCGGCGTCACGGAGTCGCTGAACGCCGCGCTCGCCCTGATCCCCGTCGTACTCACCCTCGTACGGCCCGTCGGCGCGTTCTGGGTGTCGCTGGCGGCGGCGCCGGTCACCGTGCTGTTCGCCGAGGCATGGGACGGATGGCCCTGGTCGCCCGGGAGTTTCGCCTCCCACCTGATCGTGCTGACGGTGGTGGCGCTGCGCACCCGGCCGCGTACGGCGGCCTGGATGTGGCTGCTCACCGCCTTCTACAGCGTCGGCGCGGACACGTTGCTCGGCAGGAACTACTACAACTCCAACAGCGGTCCGCTGATGGTCGTCGCTGCCCTCGTCCTCCTGGTGGTCGCCATGCGGCAGGTCCGCCGCGAGGCCGTGCAGGAGGTGACCGCCGAGCGGACGGTGACGGCCCACGAACGCTCCCGTCGCACGCTCCTTGAGGAGCGCACCACCATCGCCCGCGAACTGCACGACGTCGTCGCGCACCACATGTCGGTGGTCGCCATCCAGGCGGAGGCGGCGCCGTACCGGGTGGAGAACCCGCCGCCGGAGCTGGAGCGGGCGTTCGCCACGATCCGCGAGAACGCGGTGGCGGCGCTGACGGAACTCCGCCGGGTCCTCGGAGTGGTCCGCGCGGAGGACTACGAAGCGCCCGACGCCCCGCAGCCGACCCTCGCCGACCTGGAGGCGCTGCTGGCCAACGTCCGCGACACCGGCCTGGACGTCACGAGGACGACGACGGGCGCGGTACGGGAACTGCCGCCCGGTGTGGAGCTGTCGGCGTACCGGATCGTGCAGGAGGCGCTGAGCAACACGTTGCGGCACGCGCCGGGCGCGAGTGCGCGGGTGGAGGTGGCGTACGTCCTCGGCGGCCTGGGCCTGCGCGTGGTCAACGGCCCGGTGCCCGCGACGTCCCTGGTCAAGCCGTCCCCGGGCGCCGGACACGGCGTGACCGGGATGCGGGAGCGGGTGTCGATGCTGAACGGTGAGATGACGGCCGGAGTGACGGACGACGGCGGCTACGAGGTGGCGGTGTTCCTGCCCGTGGCCCGGGTCGACGACGTGGACGACAAGGGTGACGCATGACGATCCGCGTACTGATCGCCGACGACCAGATGATGGTCCGCGAGGGTTTCTCCGTCCTCCTCAACGCGATGCCGGACATCGAGGTGGTGGGCGAGGCGGTCAACGGCCGGGAGGCCGTGGAGAAGGTCCGGGAACTGACCCCGGACGTCGTCCTGATGGACATCCGCATGCCGGAACTGAACGGTATCGAGGCGACGCGAGAGATCGTCGCCTCCGACACCGCCTCGAAGGTGCTGGTCCTCACCACCTTCGACCTCGACGAGTACGTGTACCAGGCGCTGCGCGCGGGAGCGTCGGGGTTCCTCCTGAAGGACGCGTCGGCCCGCCAACTCGCGGACGGGGTACGAGTGGTGGCGTCGGGTGAGGCGCTGCTGGCCCCGTCCGTCACCCGCCGTCTGATCACCGAGTTCTCGAAGCTGGTCGAGGTCCCGCGCATGATGCCGGCGGCGCACGCGGCCTACGGCGACCTCACCGACCGCGAGACGGAGGTCCTGGTGCTGATCGCGCAGGGACTGTCCAACGCGGAGATCGCCGAGCGGCTGGTGGTGGCGGAGTCGACCATCAAGACCCACGTCAGCCGCGTCCTGGTCAAGCTGGGCCTGCGCGACCGCACGCAGGCGGCGGTCTTCGCCTACGAGGCGAGGCTGGTCACCCCTGGCTGACCCAGCTCGCACCACACGTACTTCCCCCGATTCCCGAACCGGGACAGCGGCTGCCACCCCCACAGGTCGGAACAGGCCCGGACGAGGGCAAGCCCTCTGCCGTCCTCGGCGTCGACTCCGGCCGCGTCGGTCCGTGCGGGCGGCGGCTCGGGATCGGTGTCCCAGGCCCCGATCCGCAACACCCGCCCCGACCAGCACACCCGCAGAGCGGCGGGCCCCTTCGTGTGCAGAACGGCATTGGTCACCAACTCCGCCGCGAGCAACTCGGCGACGTCGACGAGGCGGATCAGCCCATGAACGGTGAGGATGAGCCGAAGAGTCCGCCGACTGACGGTGACGGCCCGGTGGTCGTTGGGGATGTAGAGGGAGTACTCCCAGGGTTCGGACTCATTTTCGGGCATGGCTGACTCCTGAGGAGAGCAGGGAGGAAGTGAGGAGCCCGGTGGCGGTGTCGCTACGGTCATGGCAGGACAGAGCGGTGCACTTCCGGCGCCCCGAGGTGTCGAGGTGTGTGCGTTGCGTCACTGAAGGTAGGGCAACAAATGTCGCCAGAGCAACAGGTTGCCGTACTCTGGCACTCGAAAGAGCACGCGTTGAGGGGGACGGATGCCGCTGAGGAGCCACGCCACCAAGCGACAGGTGCGTCTGGGGACGGAGCTACGGCGCTTGCGTGAGGCGGCTGGGCTGAAAGCCCGCGAGGTAGCCGGCCTGCTCAACTCGACCTCCACCCAGATCAGTCAGATGGAACTGGGCTTCGCCGGGGTCAGCGAGGAACGAGTGCGTCGACTCGCGGCCCACTACGCCTGCACGGACGAGGCGTACGTGGACGCTCTTGTCGCTATGGCGACGGACCGTACGCGTGGTTGGTGGGAGGAGTACCGGGGAGTTCTGCCGCCGGTGTTTCAGGACACTGCTGAGACTGAGCACCACGCAACGTTCCTGCGAGAAACCGTAGTCACGCATGTGCCCGGCCTGTTGCAGACCGTTGACTACGCCCGCGCTGTGTATGCGTATGTGCATCCCGGCCTGCCTGAGAGCGAGCTGGCTCCTCGTGTGGAACATCGGATGAAGCGCCGTTCAGTGCTCGTTGGTGAGCGCGTGACGCCGTACGAGACTCTGATCCACGAGTGCGCACTCCGTGTTCGCGTGGCGGACCGAGATGTCTCTCGGGCTCAGCTGCAAGAGATTCTTGATCAGATCGAGCGAGGCCACGCCACCGTGAGGGTCATTCCATTCGATCGAGACGGCTTCGGCGGTGCGGGAATTTCGATGATGTACGCGGGGGGACCGATGCCTCAGTTGGACACCTGCCTTCGGGACGCTCCCACCGGCGTTGCCTTCATCGACGCCGACGCGCAGCTACAGCAGTTGCGAACGCTGTTTTCTAGAATGCAGAGGGCGTCGTTGGCTCCGACCGCGTCGCGGAATTTCATCCACCGTTTGGCGAAGGAACTGTGAGGCGAGACATGACGGAAGCCGTGCGTTGGCGTAAGTCCACGTACTCCGGTGGCGGCGACGGTGATACCTGCGTCGAGATCGCGGAGTCGGACACTCACATAGCCGTCCGCGACTCCAAGGCCCCTGCAAGGGCCACCCTCCGCATTCCCGCCGCTTCCTTCGCTTCCTTCGTCGAGGCCGTGAAGCATGATCTCGGGCGGGGGAGTCACGATGGATTGGCGTAAATCCACGTACTCTGGCGGCGGTGAAGGTAACTCCTGTGTTGAGATCGCGGGGTCGGCCACCCGCGTAGCCATCCGCGACTCCAAGGCACCAGATCGTGTCATGCTCTCGGTCCGTGCCTCGTCGTTCGTGATTTTCGTGGAGTCCGTGAAGCGGGACTCCGAGCGGAGGAGCCGTGATGCAATGGCGTAAGTCGACATACTCCGGCGGTGGTGAGGGCAACACCTGCGTCGAGATCGCTCCCCTGGCCGAACTGGTCGCGGTCCGCGACTCCAAGGCCCCGGTAAGGGCCACCCTCTCCTTCCCCACCCCCGCCTTCACCGCCCTCGTCGAGGGCCTGAAACGGCACCCCTGGTCAGAGGCGAACACCCCGCGTTAGCGTCGCCGCATGACCGCCTTCGACCCCTGGGACCCGGCGTTCCTCGCCGACCCCTACCCCGCCTACGCCGCACTCCGTGCGCAGGGCCGGGTGCTCTACTACGAGCCCACCGACCAGTGGCTCGTCCCGCACCACGCGGACGTCTCCGCCCTGCTGAGGGACCGCCGCCTGGGGCGGACGTACACGCACCGGTACACGCACGAGGAGTTCGGGCGGACCCCGCCCGACCCCGCGCACGAGCCGTTCCACACCCTCAACGACCACGGCATGCTGGATCTGGAGGCGCCGGACCACACCCGCATCCGGCGCCTCGTCTCGAAGGCGTTCACGCCGCGCACGGTCGAGCGGCTCCAGCCGTACGTGGACGGGCTGGCCGGCGACCTCGTCGACCGTCTCGTCGCGAACGGCGGCGGCGATCTGCTCACCGACGTCGCCGAGCCGCTCCCCGTCGCGGTCATCGCCGAGATGCTCGGCATCCCGGAGAGCGACCGGGCCCCGCTGCGGCCCTGGTCGGCCGACATCTGCGGCATGTACGAGCTGAACCCCTCCGAGGAGACGGCGACGCGGGCGGTACGCGCCTCCGTCGAGTTCACCGCGTACCTGCGCGACCTGATCGCCGCCCGCCGCAAGGAACCCGGCGACGACCTGATCTCGGGGCTGATCGCCGCGCACGATGAGGACGACGACCGTCTCACCGAGCAGGAGATGATCTCGACCTGCGTGCTGCTGCTCAACGCCGGTCACGAGGCGACGGTGAACTCGACCGTCAACGGCTGGCTGGCCCTGTTCCGCAACCCCGACCAGCTCGCCGCGCTCCGCGCCGACCACTCCCTCGTGCCCACCGCCGTCGAGGAGCTGATGCGCTACGACACCCCGCTCCAGCTCTTCGAACGGTGGGTGCTGGACGACATCGAGATCGACGGGACGACAGTCCCGAGGGGCGCGGAGATCGCGATGCTCTTCGGCTCCGCCAACCATGACGAGACGGTCTTCACCGACCCCACCCGCCTCGACCTGACCCGCCGCGACAACCCGCACATCTCCTTCAGCGCCGGCATCCACTACTGCATCGGCGCCCCCCTGGCCCGTATCGAGCTGGCGGCGTCCATGCGGGCGCTGCTCGAAAGGGCCCCGGGGCTGGAACTCGCCGCGGAACCGGAACGCAAGCCGAACTTCGTCATCCGGGGCCTGGAAGGACTGCCGGTGCGGCTGGGGTGACCTCGGGCTATGGCCGGTTCCCGTCGTGCCGAGGCCACGGTTCCGGCGCACTCTGACGCTGTCCGCGGACCCTTCCCTCACGCTTCCAGCGAAAGATTCCGGAGGGCTCTGTATGAGCAACGCCGAGTTCCGCCCCGGCACGCCGCAGGCGAAGATCTACCGCAACCAGGCCTGGACCTCGGGCAACGGCCGTGCCGTCCTGCGGCTGCAGGAGGACGGCAACTTCGTCCTGTACAAGGACAACAAGGCGGCCTGGCAGGGCGCGGGCTCCTACCCGTCGGGCCAGTACGCGGTCATGCAGGACGACGGCAACCTCGTCGTCTACGCCGAGGGCGACAAGCCCGTATGGGCCTCCAACACCAACGGCAACTACGGCGCCGTCCTCGTGGTGCAGGACGACTGCAACGTCTGCCTGTACGTCTCGGGCCGGCCCATCTGGGCCACCAACACGGCGGGCTGACACCGTCTCCCGGCCCGGTCCCGCCCAGGGCCGGACCGGGTTCCGCCCGACCCTCCTCACCCGGGCAGCGTCAGCGCCCACGCCCCTTCCCGCACGTGCCACGTCCGAGTGCCCACCGGGCCGGAGACCACCGCGTCCGCCCGGTAGCGGAAGTGCGCGCCCGAGACGGTCACGCTCCGGCCCGCCGCGAGCAGCGGGGACGCCTCCGCGCCGACCGACACCGGCCGCACCTCCACCTCGGCCACCCCGGGCGCTCCCGGCACCAGCGACACCGCCTCGACCGGCTGGTCCAGGTCGACCAGCGTCACCCCGTCGACCTCCACCCGCAGCCGCGCCGGTCCGCCGCCGTTCACCGGGCCGGGCCGCGCGCCGCGGGAGGCCGCCAGCGTCCGTACGAAGGACTGGCAGGTCCGCAGCCAGGGCCGTACCGCGTGCTTCCCCTCCCGGGGGTCCTCCGCCCCGGTGCCGCCCGGGTCCGCCGGGCCCAGCGGCGGGATGCCCACCGCGCCGAGCACCACGCCGTCGCTGTCGTCGACGAGGAGGTCCAGGCGCCGCTCGGAGCCGTCCAGCACCGCCCGCGCCGCGGCCACCGCCCCTGAGGGCACCCCGAGGGCGCGGGACAGCTCCTGCTCCGGGCCGACCGGCACCAGGGACAGCGCGCAACCGGCCAGCTCGCGGTGGCGGTGCAGCAGGGCCACGGTGCGCAGCAGCGCCCGGTCGTCGCCGACCACGACCGGACGCCGCGACCCCCGTCGGCCGAGCACCCGGGCGAACTCCTCCGGGCCCTCCGGCAGACAGACCTTCGTGTGCGTCGCACCCGCTCTGAGCACGTCTTTCGCGATCCGGACCGACTCGCCGTCCACCTGCCGGGCAGCCGGATCGACGACCACCAGAAGCTGATCGGGCGTCGCGGATGATGTCGCGGAAGTCGCCACCTCGGCCATGCCTCGCTTCCTCGGGTAGCATCTTTGTGCAAGAGCCCCTTGCGCTATTGCGCCAGGGGCTTCGTCTATACCGGGGCACCCGGTCCGACGGTTGGCGGCCGACGACGGTCGCGGTGCACGCGGCATCGAACCCTTTCGCGTTCGCCCTCGACCTTGGACATGCCCCGCCCGGAAGGGGTGTACGCGCGTGCCCGCACTTGTGCTGCTCGGTGCTCAGTGGGGTGACGAAGGCAAGGGAAAGGCGACGGACCTGCTCGGCGGATCCGTCGACTATGTGGTGCGCTACCAGGGCGGCAACAACGCCGGCCACACGGTGGTCGTGGGCGACCAGAAGTACGCCCTGCATCTGCTCCCTTCCGGGATTCTCTCCCCCGGCTGCACGCCGGTCATCGGCAACGGTGTCGTCATCGACCCGTCGGTCCTGTTCTCCGAGCTGAGCGGGCTGAACGAGCGAGGCGTCGACACGTCGAAGCTCCTGATCAGCGGCAATGCTCACATCATCACGCCGTACAACGTCACCGTCGACAAGGTGACCGAGCGCTTCCTGGGCAAGCGCAAGATCGGCACCACCGGCCGCGGCATCGGCCCGACCTACGCCGACAAGATCAACCGGGTCGGCATCCGGGTGCAGGACCTCTACGACGAGTCGATCCTCACCCAGAAGGTCGAGGCGGCGCTCGACGTCAAGAACCAGATGCTCACCAAGCTCTACAACCGCCGGGCCATCGCCACCGGCCAGGTCGTGGAGGAGCTGCTGCAGTACGCGGAGAAGCTGCGCCCGTACGTCGCCGACACGGTCCTGCTTCTGAACCAGGCCCTTGAGGACGACAAGGTGGTCCTCTTCGAGGGCGGCCAGGGCACGCTGCTCGACATCGACCACGGCACGTACCCCTTCGTGACCTCGTCGAACCCGACCGCCGGCGGTGCCTGCACCGGTGCCGGCGTGGGCCCGACGAAGATCAGCCGGGTCATCGGCATCCTCAAGGCGTACACGACCCGCGTCGGCGCCGGCCCGTTCCCGACGGAGCTGTTCGACGAGGACGGCGAGGCGCTGCGCCGCATCGGCGGCGAGCGCGGTGTGACCACCGGCCGGGACCGCCGCTGCGGCTGGTTCGACGCGGTGATCGCCCGTTACGCGACGCGCGTGAACGGCCTGACGGACTTCTTCCTCACCAAGCTGGACGTCCTGACCGGCTGGGAGCAGATCCCGGTCTGCGTCGCGTACGAGATCGACGGCAAGCGCGTCGAGGAGCTGCCGTACTCGCAGTCCGACTTCCACCACGCGAAGCCGGTCTACGAGACGCTCCCCGGCTGGTCCGAGGACATCACCAAGGCCAAGTCCTTCGACGACCTGCCGAAGAACGCGCAGCAGTACGTCAAGGCCCTGGAGGAGATGTCCGGCGCCCCGATCTCCGCGATCGGCGTGGGTCCGGGCCGGGACGAGACGATCGAGATCAACTCGTTCCTCTGAGCCCGGTCCCGGGACGGCTGTCCGGTGTAGTCACCGGACAGTCGTGACCGGACAGTCGTGACCGGTCAGCTGAAGACGATCATCGAACCCTGCGCCAGACTGCGCGTCGCCGCCGCGTGCAGGCCCAGCCACACGTGCCGCTCGCGCGCGAAGGGGCTGGGGTCGTACGGCGCCGGGGCCGCGCGCTCCTCCAGCTCCGTCGGACCGGTGGGCGGCACCGGGGCCGCCGGGGGATTGGCGGGGTCGATGCCGAGGGCCGGGGCCACGGACTCCAGTTCGCGCAGCAGGGCGTGGGAGGAGCCGAGCGGGCCGCCGCCGGCGAGGAGTTCGTCGTTGGCCAGGGGGTGCGGGAAGTCCACGGGGACGTACGCGCCCGCGTGGTCGTAGTGCCAGACCAGATGCGACTGCTGGGCCGTCGTCTCGAACATCTCCAGCAACTGCTCGTAGTCGCCGCCCAGTTCGTCGACCGGCGTCACCGGCAGGCCGCACAGCCCCAGCAGGTGCGCGCGGCGCAGGAAGTGCAGGGCGTCGTAGTCGAAACCGGCGACCGGCGCGACCTCACCGGAGAGACCCGGCATGTACGGGAAGACCGGCACGGGCGGCAGCCCGGCCTCGGCGAGCACCTTGTCGTACTGCGCTAGTTCCTCGGCGAAGGGATTGTCCGGGGTGTGGCACAAGATGTCGACGAGCGGTACCAGCCACAGGTCACAGGCCAAAAGAGGGCTCCTCACACAGCACGGTGGTACTCGGCACGGTGTTGGTCAGGGAAGGGTAGTCGGTGCGGCGGGAGGGCGGCTCCCCCCGCGGGACCCCCGTGCACAACCCATACCCATGTGCGCGCCCCCGACGCGGTGGTGCGCCGACGGTCCGCGCGCCGTGGTGCGCTCCGGCCATCCGCCGGTGAGGCGGGCGGGACGTCCGCCGGTGGCGCGTGCGGGCCATCCGCCGGTGAGGCGGGCGGGGCGTCCGCCGGTGGCGCGTGCGGGTCATCCGCCGGTGAGGCGTTCGATGAGGGTGAGCGAGTGCGTGTTGTACGCGGTGACGAGCGCGCGGGCGGTCTCGGCGTCGCGGCCGACGAGCGCGTCGACCAGTTCGGTGTGCCCGGACCACAGGGCGCCGCGGAGGTCCGCGAGGCGGCGCAGGTGCTGCACCGTGCAGACCCAGCTCTGCACGCGCAGCCGGTGCAGGAAGTCGGAGAGGTAGGCGTTGCCGAAGAGGGCGCCGAGTTCACGCCAGAACCGCAGGTCGTAGCCGATGAGCACGGTGAGGTCACCGGCGTTGGCGGCGCGCTGCGCCTCCTCGCCGCGGCGCCGGACGCCCGCGAGGGCCGCGGTCAGCCGCTGCTCGTCACCGGGCGCGATGTCCGCGAGCCCGGCGGCCAGCGCCTGGAACATCCCGTCGGTGACCAGGCGGCGGGCCTCGATCATGCCGCGGAAGTCGGCGAAGGAGTACTCGTGGACGCGGAAGCCGCGGTGCTGGTCGGCGTCGAGCAGCCCCTGCGCGGAGAGGTCGACCAGGGCCTCGCGGACCGGCGTCGCGGAGACCCCGTACTGCTCGGCGATCTCCTTGACGGTGAACTCCTGGCCCGGCTGGAGCCGCCCGGCCAGCACCTCGTCGCGGAGCGCGTCGGCGATCTGCTGCCGCAGGGTGCTGCGCGTCACGGCGCCGTTGCCGCTGGGGCCGGGCATGGTCGGGCGTCTCCTCGTCGCGTGCGGCGGCGTGCGCGTGAAGGTCCGGACCGCCGCGCACGAATATGTGTACGAGCACGCCACCTTACGCGTTCGCGGCCCGTCCCCGCCCTGCCGAGGACGGGCCGCTACCCGCCGCTGACGTGCGGCTACGCGGTGTGCTCGGCGGGTGCGGCCGCCGGCTGCCCGGCCGCCGCCGACGCCGGCTGCCCGGCCGCCGTGGTGTACCGGTCCGCCACGGACAGCGCGGTGTCGAGGGCCGCCAGCCCCTCCTTCAGCTCGGCCTCGCCGATGGTGCACGGCGGCACGACGTGGGTGCGGTTCATGTTCACGAACGGCCACAGCCCGTGTGCCTTGGCGGAGGCGGCGAAGGCGGCCATCGGGGTGTTGTCGGCGCCGACGGCGTTGTACGGCACCAGCGGCTCCCGGGTTGCCCGGTCCTTCACCAGTTCCAGCGCCCAGAACATGCCGGTGCCGCGGACCTCGCCGACGCTCGGGTGGCGTGCGGCCAGCTCACGCAGGGCGGGCCCGAGGACGTCGGCGCCGAGCCGTGCCGCGTTCTCCACGATCCCCTCCTCGGCCATGACCTCCATCGTGGCGACGGCGGCGGCGCAGGCCAGCGGGTGCCCGGAGTACGTGAGCCCGCCCGGGTACGGCCGCTCGGCGAAGGTCTGCGCGATCTTCGGCGAGATGGCGACACCGCCGAGCGGCACGTACCCGGAGTTCACGCCCTTGGCGAAGGTCAGCAGGTCGGGCACCACGTCGTACAGGTCCGCCGCGAACCACGTACCGGTCCGCCCGAACCCGGCCATGACCTCGTCCAGGACGAAGACGATGCCGTACCTGTCGCAGATCTCCCGGACCCCGGCGAGGTACCCGGCGGGCGGCGGCATGATCCCGGCGGTCCCGGGGATCGTCTCCAGGATCACCGCGGCGACGGTGTCCGGCCCCTCGAAGGCGATCGTCGTCTCCAGGTGCTCCAGGGCCCGCGCGCACTCCTGCTCCTCGGTCTCGGCGTAGAAGCGCGACCGGTAGAGGAACGGCGCCCAGAAACGCGCGACCCCGGCGGTCCCCGTGTCGGACGCCCAGCGCCGCGGGTCGCCGGTGACGTTGACGGCCTGCTGGGTGCCGCCGTGGTACGAGCGGTACGCCGACAGCACCTTCGGGCGGCCGGTGTGCAGCCGCGCCATCCGCAGCGCGTGCTCGACGGCGTCCGCCCCCGCGTTGGTGAAGAAGATCTTGTCCAGGTCGCCGGGCGTCCGCTCGGCGACCATCCGCGCCGCCTCCGACCGTGCCTCAACGGCGAAGGCGGGCGCGAACGTCGTCATCCGCGCCGCCTGCTCCTGGATCGCGGCGACGACCTTCGGGTGCTGGTAGCCGATGTTGGTGAAGACGAGACCGCTGGCGAAGTCGAGGTACCGCTTCCCCTCGTAGTCCCAGAAGTACGATCCCTCGGCCCCGGCGACGGCGAGCGGATCGATGAGTTCCTGCGCGGACCAGGAGTGGAAGACATGAGCGCGGTCGGCGGCCTTGACGGCGGCACCGTCACGGGGGCTGGGCTGAGGCAGAGGGGTCATGGAGGGAGAGCGTAGGCGGCGGGGGGAGCGGGCCGGCATGGGCGTTCTGTCCGCGCGTCGGGCCCTTTCGCGACAGGATGTCGACGACGTTCCGTTCCCGCGCCGGTACGAGCTGTTACGGAACCGTCGAGGCCGTAGGACGGTCCGGCACCCAACTCGCCACTATCCTCGGTCTGTTGCTGTTGCTCACGTTCGGGGGAAGGCGGCGCAACGATGGAGAAGCTGGCGGTGGGGGACCCGCAGCGCATCGGTGTCTACCGGCTGCTGGCGCGGCTCGGTGCGGGTGGCATGGGGCACGTGTACGTGGCCCGGTCCGACCGGGGGCGCACGGTCGCGGTGAAGCTGGTCCGGGAGGAACTCGCGGAGCGGGAGGAGTTCCGGGAGCGGTTCCGGCAGGAGGTCGAGGCCGCCCGGCGGGTCGGCGGCTACTGGACGGCGCCGGTGCTCGACGCCGACACCGAGGCCGCCGTGCCCTGGGTCGCCACCGGGTACGTCGCCGGGCCCACCCTCCAGCAGGTCGTCGGGCACGACCACGGCGCGCTGCCCGAGCGGTCGGTCCGCATCCTCGCGGCCGGGCTCGCCCATGCGCTCCAGGACATCCACGCCGCCGGGATCGTCCACCGCGACCTCAAGCCGTCCAACGTGCTGGTCACCATCGACGGCCCCCGCGTCATCGACTTCGGCATCGCGCGGGCCCTGGAGACCGTGACCGACGGGGGCCTGACGCGGACCGGCGCGCTCGTCGGCTCGCCCGGCTTCATGGCCCCCGAGCAGGTCCGCGGCGACCGTCTCACCCCCGCGTGCGACGTCTTCTGCCTCGGCTCGGTCCTCGCGTACGCCGCGACCGGCGCCCTTCCCTTCGGCACGGACAACAGCGGTGTGCACGCCCTGATGTTCCGCATCGCGCAGGAGGAACCGGAGCTGAGCCGGGTGCCGGAGGGTATCGCCGACCTGGTCCGCGACTGTCTGCGCAAGGACCCGGCGGCCCGCCCCTCCCTGGACGCCGTCCTGGCCCGCACGGGCGCGGAGGACACCGTCGCCGACGGCCGCTCCCGCGACCCCTGGCTGCCGGGGGCACTGGTGGCCCAGCTGGGGCGGCACGCGGTGCGGCTGCTGGACACGGAGGACCCGGACGGTCCGAGGCCGACGGTCGGCGAGACACTGCCCCCGGACCACGCGCCGCCACCGACGGCCGGCGAGGCACTGTCCCCAAACCACGCGCCGCCACCCGGCGGCGAAGCCACCGCACCGGGCCCGGCCGTCCCCGGCCCGAGGGCCGGCGCACCCCGTGACTCCATGCCTGGCGCGCCCGGTGGCCCCGCGGCCGGAGCCGCCGGGCCGCCCCCGCCGGGGCAGCCCGGCGCCGGCGCGGCGGGGGCGGGCGCGGGTACGCCGGTGAATCACCTCCCCACGATGGTCGCGGGCGAGAGCACACCCACCCCACCACCCCCTGCCCCCGCCCCCGCCGGATACGGCTACCCGCAGCCGCAGCCGCAGCCGCAGCCGCAGTCGCGCTCC
>NZ_JAVRHI010000285.1:0-15657 GCF_034105845.1 Streptomyces sp. CRN 30
CGGGCGACGCCGCGACCGTACGGGCCGGGGCCGCGGGGGCACCGGCCCCGGCGGCGGGCGCGACGGCCGCGGGGAGCGGGCCGAAGTACTTGTGCGGTACGACGACCACGACGGAGGTGCCGAGCCAGGGCGAGTCGGCGAAGGTGACGCGGATGCCGTAGCGGCGGGCGAGGGCGCCGACGACGCGCAGGCCGATGTTGGCGTCCTCGGAGATGCCGCCGATGCCGGCGCCGCCGCCGGTGCCCGCGAGGGCGTGCTCGGCCTCGCGCTTCTTCTCCTCGTTCAGTCCCTTGCCGGAGTCCTGGATCTCGATGCCGACGCCGTTGGGGACCTCCTTGCCGGAGACGACGACGGGCTCGGTGGGCGGCGAGTAGCGCGCGGCGTTGTCCAGCAGGTGGGCGAAGATCAGCGTGAGGTGGTCCACCAGACCGCCGTCGACGCCGAGTTCGGGGAGCTGGTGCACCTGGATGCGCTGGAAGTCCTTGATCCGGCCGATGCCGCCGCGCACCACGCTGAGCAGGCGCTGCTGTTCCTGCCACTGGCGGCCGGGCCGGTCGGAGCCGCCGAGGACGCCGATGCTGGCGGCGAGGCAGTCGGCGGGGCCGATGGCCTGGTCCAGCTCCATCAGGCCGCGGGCGACGGCCGGCAGCCGGCCGTGCTCGCCCTGGAGTTCGTGCAGTCTGCCGCGGAGCTTGCTGGTGAGGACGTGGATGCGGTTGCCGATACTGATGACGGCCTGCTCGGCGGAGGTCGAGCGGTCGAACTCGCGCTCCACGCCCATCAGGGAGGTCCGCAGCACCTTGCGGAGCTCGGCCTGGAGGTCCGCGCTCACCCGCGCGCACTGGTCGACGGTCGGCAGCAGGTCGTCGATGCCGTCACCGGCGCGCAGCCGCGCGAGGGCGTCGGGGAGCTGCTCGTCGGCGAGCCGGGACACCGCGGCGAACTGCTGGGCGAGCTGCTCCTGCCACTCGGCGGCCTGCTCCGCGATCCGGTCCTCGTAGTACTTGGTCTGCTCGGCGATCCGGTCCTCGTAGGAGCCGGTCAGCTCCTTGAGACGCTCCTCGTAGGCGCGCGCCTGTTCGGTGAGGCGGGCCTCGTGGGCGGTGTCGCGGTCGGCGAGCTGCGCCTGGAGGGCCGACCGTTCGGCGGCCGTCTTGCGCTCCAGACCCTCGACATGGCTCTGCCACTGCCGGCTCTGCTCGGCCTGCCCGGTGCGGTGGGCCTCCTCGGCGCCGCGCAGCCGCGCCTTGGTGCGGACGAGGAGACGTACACACACGACGCTCACCGCGGTGGCCGCGGCACCCGCGGCGGCGGCGGTTATGCGCTCCGAGCTCATGAACGTGGCGGCAACCGTCCCGCCTCCCAGGCCCAGCGGCATCAGCCACCAGCTGTACCAGGCGACAGGGGCCCGCGCCGCCGGTGGCGGAGTGGCGAGTTCCATCTGCATCCTTCGAAACACCATCGAACAGTGGGGGTAGGCACAAGTGGGGTGCACAGTGGGGTGTGCAAGGGGACCTCACCCATGGGTACGCGCCGCGAGCGACCCCGACGCGATCGCGTCAACTCGCAGCGCCGTTCGGGAGCTTATCTGTTCCGAACCCAAAAAGATCAATCTCGCTCATCCGCGGAAGTGAGGATTCCGTCACGCTGCGAGAGGGGCGACGGGTCGCCACATCCTCATACCCACCTGCGTTTTCGCCCCGTACCGCCTCCACCGCCTCCCGCCGGGGTGCGCGGAGAAAACCGGACGACCGACCCGCACTCGTCAGCGGGCCGGGCGGAACGTGCGCCGGTACGCCTGCGGGGAGACCCCGATCGTCGCGTGCAGGTGCTGGCGCAGCGAGGCGCCCGTGGCGAAGCCGACCCGGCCGGCGATCTGGTCGACCGGCAGGTCGCTGGATTCCAGCAGGTGCCGGGCGCGGACGATCCGCTGCTGGACGAGCCAGCGGCCGGGGCTGACCCCCACCTCGTCGTCGAAGCGGCGCGCGAAGGTGCGCAGGCTCATCCCGGCGTGTTCCGCGAGGGCGGCGAGCGTCAGCGGTTCGCCGAGGTGTTCCAGGGCCCAGGCGCGGGTGGCGGCCGTGCTCGCGGCGCCCGTCCGCGGCACCGGCTGCTCGATGTACTGGGCCTGACCGCCGTCCCGGAAGGGCGGGACGACGCAGCGCC
This sequence comes from Streptomyces sp. CRN 30, assembly GCF_034105845.1. Taxonomy (NCBI): domain Bacteria; kingdom Bacillati; phylum Actinomycetota; class Actinomycetes; order Kitasatosporales; family Streptomycetaceae; genus Streptomyces; species Streptomyces sp. CRN 30. Next base: position 2,167 of record NZ_JAVRHI010000285.1, read on the forward strand.
GGGCGACGGCGTTGGCCACTTCGCTGCCGTGGTCCTCGCGGATCAGATGGAGGCAGACGTCGACGCCGGAGGCCGCGCCGGCCGAGGTGAGGACGGGGCCGTCGGCGACGAAGAGGACGTCCGGGTCGAGGGTGACGCGCGGGAACATCCGGCGGAAGACGTCGGTGAGCTGCCAGTGGGTGGTAGCCCGGCGGCCGTCGAGGAACCCGGCCGCGGCCAGCACGAAGGCGCCGGTGCAGATGGAGAGCAGGCGCGCGGTGGGGCGGACGAGCGCCAGGGCGGCGGCGACCTCGTCGGAGAGGCGCGCGGTGACCCGGGAGGGGGCGACCGCGGCGACGACCACGGTGTCGGCCGTGGCCAGCACCTCGGGGCCGTGGTCCGGGCTGACGGTGAAGTCGGCGTCGGTGCGTACCGGAAGGCCGTCGGCGGTGCAGGTCAGCACCTCGTACCGGCCGTCGGCCGCGCCGAGGACACGGCTGGGGATGCCCAGCTCGAAGGGGTAGACGCCGTCGAGGGCGAGGACCACGACCCGTTCCGGGCGTCCGTCGTACTGCCGCATGGCACGATCCTATCGGAGAGTGACGTTCTTGCCATTTCCCGGGCGGGCGGGCGGCGGCAGGCTGGGTGACCATGAACGATGTGAACACGATGCGAGTCATCCGCCAGGACACCCTCGGCGGCCCGGAGGTCCTCAAGGACGTGGCGGTGGAGCGCCCCGCTCCCCGTCCCAACGAGGTGCTGGTGCGGGTGCGCGCCGCCGGCCTCAACCCCACCGACTGGAAGCACCGCGAGAACGGCGGCTTTCTGGGCGAACCGCCGTTCGTCCTCGGCTGGGACGTCTCCGGCACGGTCGAGGCGGTGGGCATCGGCGTCGCGGAGTTCGCGCCGGGCGACGACGTCTTCGGGATGCTGTCGTACCCCTACGGCCACGGCTCGCACGCCGAGTACGTCACCGCCCCCGCGCGGGTCTTCTGGCACAAGCCGGCGGGGGTCGACCACGTGCAGGCGGGCGCGCTGCCGCTGGTGTCGCTCACCGCGTGGCAGGCCCTGGTGGAGCGGGCGGACGTCCGGCCGGGGCAGCGGGTGCTGGTGCACGCGGCGGCCGGCGGCGTGGGCCACGTGGCGGTGCAGATCGCCAAGGCACGGGGCGCGCACGTGATCGGCACGGCGAGCGCCGGCAAGCACGGCTTCCTGCGGTCGATCGGCGTGGACGAGCCGCTGGACTACCGGGAGACGGACTTCGCGGAGGCCGTGAACGACGTGGACGTCGTCCTGGACACGCTCGGCCGGGACACCCTGACCCGCTCGCTGCGCGTACTGCGTCCGGGCGGCATCGTCGTCTCGATCCTCCCGGTCGGCCCGGACGAGGTGTACGCGGAGGCGGAGCGGCTCGGGGTCCGGGTGGCGCGGATGCTCGTCGACGCCGACCGGGGCGGAATGCGGGAGGTCGCCGCGCTGGTGGAGTCCGGGAAGCTGCGGGCCTCGGTCGAGCGGACCTTCCCGCTCGCCGCGGCGCCCGAGGCGCACGCGCTCGGCGCGACCGGGCGCACCACGGGCAAGCTGGTCCTGGTCATGGACTGACCGGGGTCCGTCCCCTGCCCCGTCCCCGTGGACGGCGGGCATGAGAAAGCGATGACATATGTCAATCGAACATGCTCAAATTCATCCGTACGGGGGATACTTGGCGGGGGACACTTGCGGGGACAGGCGAAGCGGGAGGCGATGTGACCGTGCGGCAGGACCCCGCACCGCTCACCCGGCATCTGCACGTCCACGACGACCGGGGCCACACGGTGCTGCGCTTCCGCGGCGAGATCGACCTCTCCGTGGCCGAGGAGATCACCCCGCTCCTGGACCGGGCGACGAGCCGCCCCGGCGCCCGGGTCGTCCTCGACCTCAGCGGTGTCGAGTTCTTCGACTGCTCGGGGCTGCGGCTGCTCTCCCGGGCCAGGCGACGGGTGCTCGACCGCGGGGGTGAGCTGCACCTGGTCTGCGCCCACCCCCTCACCCTGCGCGTGCTGCGCATCACCGGCATGGCCCGGGTACTGCCGCCACGGCCGACGCTGGACGAGGTGGTGGGGCGGTCGGGGCCGCCGCCACCGCCCGCTCCCGCGTAGCCCGCGCGACCCACGCGACCCACGCGGCCCGCCCGCCCCCGCGCCCACCTGTCACGGCAGGTCGCGGGGGGAGCGCGCCCGGTGCGCTTCTCCGCTCCCCCGCTCTTCCCCAACTGACCTGTCTGGTACGGGAAGTGGGGGGCATGCGCACTGTAGGAAGGAGGGCCGCCGCCATGACGACTCCCATCGCGCGCCGCCCGCGCCGCATACCCGGCTGGGCCATCGTGCTGAGCTCGATCGCGCTCGTGCTCGTCGTGCTGTTCGCCGGGCTCCGGTTCGCCCTGATCCCGGGTCTGAAGGATCTGTTCGGCACCGAGACGCACGACCGTACGGGCCCCGCGCTGCTGGAATCCATCCAGGACATCAGCCGGTACGAGGCCGCCTCGGGCAACTTCCAGGTCGTCGTGGACCTGGAGAAGGACACCAAGTTCCTGCCCGACGCGGTCCGCGGCTCGCGCACCCTGTACGTCGGCGCGGGCTCGGTGGACGCCTACGTCGACCTCGGCAAGGTCGGCCGGAACGACGTCACGGTCGACGAGGACCGTACGTCCGCCACGATCCGGCTGCCGCACGCCGCGCTCGGCAAGCCGGCCCTCGACCCGGACCGCTCCTACGCCGTCTCCAAGCAGCGCGGTCTCCTCGACCGCCTGGGCGACCTGTTCTCGGACAATCCCAACGGGGAGCAGGCCGTGCAGAAGCTCGCCGTCCGGCACATCGGGGACGCCGCCGAGGAGAGCGGGCTGACCGGCCGGGCCGAGAGCAACACCACGGAGATGCTGGAGAACCTGCTGCGCTCGCTCGGCTTCGAGCACGTACGGGTCACCTTCCCGGATTGATTCACCCCTCGTACCGACCGTCCCCGTCCCGCTCCCTGACCCGTGCTCAGAACCGGAGGAACCGATGGACCGCGCCGCCGCCCCACGGCCGCGTTCGCTGCTGCGCCCCCGCGCCGCCAAGACCGAGGCGAAGACCGAGACGAAGACCGGGACCGGGACCGGGACCGGCACCAAGTCCGGGACCAAGACCGGGACCCGGCCCAGGACGGCCGAGGCGCCGCGTGAACGGCACGTCGTGCCCTGGCCGTTGCGTCTGCTCGCGACGGCCTGCGCCTTCGTCTTCATGGTGGCCTTCGCCGTCGTCCTGGCCAAGCTCACCCTCAACCCCTCGCCCGCCTCCGAGGCGCTGACCCACACCAACATGCACCCCGGGGAGTCCCTGCGGGCCTACCTCGACCAGCCCGCGCTGCGCGACGCGGTGAAACAGGTCGGCGGCAACATCCTGCTCGGCGTGCCGTTCGGCGTCCTCGTACCGGTGGTCGCGCCCCGCACCCGCGGGGTGCTGCGGGTGCTGCTGCTGACGGCCGTCGTGATGCTGCTGGTGGAGTTCGCGCAGGGGTCGATGGTCACGGGGCGGGCCTTCGACATCGACGACGTCATCCTCAACACCACGGGTGCGCTGGTGGGTTACCTGCTCCTCGGCCGGCGGATGGCCCGCGCGGTGCACGCGCGCCGCGCGCGGGCCTGAGGACGGGTCAGGGGCGAACGTGGGGACGGCCGTGAAGGAGCGGCGGTCGAACCGTCAGGGAAGTGGAATGGTCCGTACCACAGTGTTGACGGCCCCTTGTCCCCCCACTTGAATCACGAGGCGTCATCCCTTGCCCCCCACCTCACGCGGCGCTCCTGTCCCGGGGCGCCGCACGGAAGGGAGAGCCTCGTGACCCCACCACGCGTGCTCCGCGGAAGTCTCCTCACCACCGCCTGCGCCGCGCTGCTGGCCGGCAGCCTCGCGGCCGGTCCCGCGCAGGCGGACGGCCCCGGTGCCGCACCCGCCGCCGTCGCCTTCTCCGACACCTTCGACGGTCCGGCCGGCCAGGCCGCCGACTCCGCCAAGTGGCAGATCGAGACCGGCGACAACGTCGACAACCACGAACGGCAGTACTACACGGCCGGCAACGCCAACGCCGCCCTCGACGGCGAGGGCCACCTGGTGATCACGGCCCGCCGGGAGAACCCGTCCGGCTACGCGTGCTGGTACGGCACGTGCGAGTACACCTCGGCCCGGCTGAACACCTCCGGAAAGTTCACGGCGCGGTACGGACATGTCGAGGCCCGGATGCAGGTGCCGCGCGGCCAGGGCATGTGGCCGGCGTTCTGGATGCTCGGCGACGACCTCGGGCAGGTCGGCTGGCCGGAGTCGGGCGAGATCGACGTCATGGAGAACGTCGGGTTCGAGCCCTCCACCGTGCACGGCACGATCCACGGCCCCGGCTACTCGGGATCGGCGGGCATCGGCGCGGGTCACACCCTGCCGGGCGGCGCCGCCTTCGCGGACGACTTCCACACCTTCGCCGTCGACTGGTCCCCGGGCTCGATCACCTGGTCGGTGGACGGCACCGTCTACCAGACCCGCACCCCCGCCGACGTGGGCGGGAACCAGTGGGTGTTCGACAAGCCGTTCTTCCTGATCCTCAACCTGGCGGTCGGCGGGTACTGGCCCGGCGATCCGGACGGCTCCACCGTCCTCCCCCAGCGGCTGGTGGTCGACCACGTCTCGGTCACCACGAGCGACCGGTGACCGGCGGTCAGCGGGCCGTCCAGGTGAACTTGTCCCCGCCGACCCAGCGGACCACCGCGGGGTCGTCCAGGTCGTGGACGGTGATGCCGTACGCGGCGGCTGCTTCCAGTACGTCGATGACGGTCCTCGCCTCACCGACGACCCGTCCGTCGATCTCGACGATCCGGAACGGCGGTGTGGCCGGCTGGACACCCAGCACGAGGATGCGCGGCCGGGAGATGTACGGGCTCGCGATTTCGGTCATGGTCCGAGCGTAGGACGAACCCGCCACCGGGGCTCCCGGGGCGCGGGTGGCCCCCGGCACCGTCTCGCGGCGCCGGGGGCCGCCGTCGTCCGTCGTGCGGTCCCCGCCCGGCTGGGGAACCCTGGGGGCGAGGAGGTGGCGATGGACCCCGTCGAGGCGCTGCAACGGATCGCCTTCCTGCTGGAGCGGTCGCAGGCACCGACCTACCGCGTCCGCGCCTTCCGCACGGCGGCCGGGGTGCTCGCCGGCCTGTCCGCCGACGAGGTGCGGCAGCGGGCCGGGTCTTCCGGGGCGCTGGAGTCGCTCAAGGGCGTCGGCCCGAAGACGGCCCAGGTGGTGCGGGAGGCGCTCGCCGGCGAGGTCCCCGGGTACCTGGAGAAGCTGGAGGGCGAGGCCGGCGCGCCGCTCGCCGAGGGCGGTGAACGGCTCCGGGCGCTGCTGCGCGGCGACTGCCACCTGCACTCGGACTGGTCCGACGGCGGCAGCCCGATCGAGGAGATGGGCCGGACCGCGGCGGCCCTCGGCCACGAGTGGGCGGTGCTGACCGATCACTCGCCGCGGCTCACGGTGGCCCGCGGCCTCTCCCCGCAGCGGCTGCGGGAGCAGTTGGACGTGGTGGCGCGGCTCAACGAGAGCTGGGCGCCGTTCCGCCTGCTGACCGGCATCGAGTGCGACATCCTGGACGACGGCTCGCTCGACCAGGAGCCCGAGCTGCTGGAGCGGCTCGACGTGGTCGTCGTCTCCGTCCACTCCAAGCTGCGGATGGACGCCCGGTCGATGACCCGCCGCATGGTCGCCGCGGTCCGCGACCCGCACACGGACATCCTGGGCCACTGCACCGGACGGCTGCTGACCGGGCGGGGCCGGCCGGAGTCGGAGTTCGACGCGGACGCGGTGTTCGCGGCGTGTGCCGAGAGCGGTACGGCGGTGGAGATCAACAGCAGGCCGGAGCGGCTCGACCCGCCCCGCCGGCTGCTGCGCCGGGCCGTGGCGGCGGGGGTGCTGTTCTCCGTCGACACCGACGCCCATGCCCCCGGCCAGCTGGACTGGCAGAGCCACGGGTGCGCGCGGGCCGAGGAGTGCGGCGTACCGCCGGAGCGGGTGGTCACCACGTGGTCGTGCGAGGAGCTGCTGGCCTGGACGCGGGAAGGGCGCACGCCCCCGGCGTGACGGGCGGCTGACGTGGTACCCGGACGGAACCGAACGGAACCGACATCTCTGGGAAGGACCGGTGCATGGAGCGCGCGGCCGTGTTCGACGTGGACGGCACACTCGCCGACACCAATCATCTGCATGTCGTCACCTGGTGGGAGGCGTTCCGGCAGGCCGGTCACGAGGTGCCCATGCACGCCGTCCACCGGGCCGTGGGCCTGCCGTCCACCGATCTGATCGCCCACCTGCTGGGCGAGGACCGGGACACCGGCGAGGACGACGGCATCAGCGCCGCGCACAAGACGCTGTACGCGCAGTACTTCGACCGGCTGCCGGCGCTGCCGGGCGCGGGCGACCTGCTGCGCGGACTGGCCGGGGACGGCTGGAAGGTGGTGCTGGCCACCTCGGCGGGCGGCGCGGAACTGGGCGCGCTGCGACGGGCGCTCGACGCCGACGAGGCGATCACCGCGACCGCGAGCGCCGACGACGTCGAGGCGGGCAAGCCCTCACCCGAACCCGTCCAGCAGGCCCTGGAGCTGGCCGGGGTCCCTGCCGAGCGGGCCGTCTTCGTCGGCGACACGGTGTGGGACATGGCCGCGGGCAGCAGGGCCGGCGTGACGTGCGTCGGGGTGCTGTGCGGCGGCGTTCCCCGTGCCGACCTGGTGGACGCGGGCGCCGGCGAGGTCTACGACGACCCCGCCGACCTGCTGCGACGGCTGGCCGAGAGCCCCCTCGGACGAAACGGTGGTTCCGTGGGATAACCGGCGGCCACGGGGATACCTGGCGGATCATGATGGGTCTGGGCAACGCGGTCGGACGGGTCGCGGACGTGGTGCGGCAGGAGGTGTACGCCGCGGGCCGGGCCGTCCGGAACGCGGCGCGGGGTCCGGGACGCGATCGCGACCTGGTGAAACAGTCGCTGAAGGCGGCGGGCGCGGGGCTGATCGCCTGGCTCGTCGCGGGCGTCTGGATGGAGGACCCCATGGCGCTGATGGCGCCCTGGGTGGCGGTGGTGCTGGTGCAGGCCACCGTTTACAGCTCGGTACGGCAGGCCACCCAGCAGTTCGCCGCCATCTGCGTCGGCACGCTGCTGGCCTCCGGCGCGCAGGTCGTCACCGACGACACCACCGGCGCGCTGGCCGTGTCCCTGCCGCTGCTGCTGCTGATCGCCAACTGGCCGCGCTTCGGCGGACAGGGCGTCTACACCGCCACCACCGCCGTGTTCATCCTCGCCTCGGGGACCGTCTCGGAGTACGCCGTCGCCCACCGGCTCGGACAGGCGGCGCTCGGCGCGGTCATCGGCGTCGCCGTGAACGCGCTGGTGTTCCCGCCCGTCCACCTGCGGGACGTCCGCGAGAACCTCGCGCTGCTCGCCCGGGAGACGGGCGACGTCCTGCACACCGTCGCCGAGGGCCTGCGCGAGGAGTGGGACGAGCAGAGCGCCACCGACTGGTCGAGCGCCGCCGCCCGGCTGCGCTACCGCGTCGACGCGCTCGACTCCGCCCGCGGGTGGAGCCGGGAGAGCCTGCGCCTGACCTACGGGCCGCTGCGGGCCCTGCACCGGGTACCGCCGGCGTCGACCGTGCCGTCCGACGACGAGGACCGGCGGTGGAGCGCCGTCGTCGGCAACGTGACGGCGCTGACCCGGACGCTGGCGGTGACGGCCGACGAGCGCCGTACGCCCGTGTCGCCGGAGGCGCCGGTGCTGCGGCTGTACGCGCGGCTGCTGGAGCTGATCGGCGACGCCTGCCGGGCGGAGGCCGAGCGGCTGCGGAAGGGGGACGAGCACGGGCCGGAGCAGCCGGACCGGGAGGCGATGGAGGAACTGCACGAGCGGCTGCAGCAGGAGCTGCGGGAGTACGCCCGGCGGGGCGCCGCGACCACCGCGGTGCTCGGCACGCTGCTGCTCCAGGCGGAGAACCTCTGGGCGGAGACGATGCCGGACGACGGGCCGGAGCAGGACCGCTCCGCGGCGGCGCTCCCCGACACCCCGGCGCGGTGACGTCCCTACACGGTGACGTCCCTACACGGTGACGCACATCACCCCAAAACCGCACAGAGCGCGGAACACCCGGAGGGCCGGGTCCGTTGAAGAGAGCGTGGGTACGGATGGGACAGTGTCCCCGGGCCTCACCTATTGCCCACAGGGACGATCGTTCGGCTGAAGCCCTGTGGAGCCCCTCGCCGAGAGGCGACCGCCATCCGTACCCGCCCTTGATCCGCCCCGACCGTGATCCCCCCGTCCCGGTCGGGGCTTTCCTCTGTCCGGAACCCTCCGATCCGGGTACTCGGTGGCCTCCGTCATGACAAGCGGCCGAGAGGAGCCCAGGGTGAGCGGCGCAACGGGCAGCAGGATCGTGGTCACCGGGGCCACCGGCAACGTGGGCACCAGCGTGGTGCGGGTCCTCTCGGAGGATCCGGCGGTCGCGTCGGTGCTGGGCCTGGCCCGGCGGACACCGCGGTGGTCGCCGGAGCGGACGGAGTGGGCGGCGGTCGACCTCGCCGCCGAGGAGACGGATCTGACCGGCTTCTTCGAGGGGGCCGACGCGGTCGTCCACCTGGCGTGGGCGTTCCAGCCGACGCACGACCCCGCCACGACGTGGCGCACCAACGTGCTCGGCTCCCTCAAGGTCTACGACGCGGTCGCCGCGGCCGGGGTGCCGGCGCTGGTGCACGCCTCCTCCGTCGGCGCGTACTCGCCGGGCCCGAAGGACCACGCGGTGGACGAGTCCTGGCCGACGCACGGATGGCCGGACGCCGCGTACTGCCGGGAGAAGGCCTACCTGGAGCGCGTCCTGGACGTCTTCGAACGGGACCACCCCGGCGTCCGGGTCGTACGGATGCGTCCGGCGTTCCTCTTCAAGCGGGAGTCGGCGAGCGAGCAGCGCCGGATCTTCGGCGGCAAGTACCTGCCCGGTCCGCTGGCCCGGCCCGACCTGCTGCCGTTCCTGCCGGACATCCCGGGACTGCGGGCGCAGGCGCTGCACACCGACGACGCGGCCCGTGCCTACCTGCTGGCGGCCCTCTCCGCCGACGCCCGCGGCCCGTTCAACCTGGCGGCCGGCCCGCCGGTCGACGCGGAGATGCTGGGCGAGCTGGTCGGCACTCCGCGCCGGGTACGGCTGCCCCGGGCCGCGGCGCGTTCGGCGGTCGCCGCCGCGTGGGGGCTGCGGCTGCTGCCCGCCTCGCCGCACCTGTTCGACGCGGTGCTGCGGCTGCCGCTGATGGACTGCGCGCGGGCCCGTACGGAGCTGGGCTGGCGGCCGGAGCACACGGCCACCGAGGTACTGGCGGAGTTCCTGCGGGGATTCCGGGAGGGCGGCGGCACCGCCACCGAACCGCTGCGGGGGCGCAAGGTCGGCTGACCTCACGCCCCCCGGGGGGATGCTCAGCCGGACGACTCGTCCGGCACGGGGTGTTCGGGGTGGACGGTGCCGGCGTTCGGGGCGCCCTGACGGCCGGTGCCGGCCTCGTCGGTGTCCGGTACGTCGTCGGCGGCCCCGGCCTGTTCCACCGCGGCGGCGTCGGCCTCGTCGGCGCCGTCGCCGCTCTCGCGCGCCGCCAGACCGGGGGCCACCTCCCAGGGGTCCTCCCCCGCGTCGGCCTGCTGGTCCGGCATGTCCCGCGGCACGGGCGCACCGTTCTCGCCGGGTCCTTCGGCACGGTGGTCGGTCACGACGCCTCCTTCCGCCGCCCGGCACCGCGGGCGACCGTCTCGTTCGAGCGACTCCGGGTACCTCCGCGCCGGCCGGCGAAACGCGGGGCGGCACCCGCGCCCCCCTCAGCGCGGCGCCCGTTCCTCCAGAGCCGTGCGCCAGGCCGGGGACGGGTCCGCCGGGGCGGGGTCGGGGGCCCGGCCGCCGCGGGTGAAGAAGGCCGCGAGGGGCAGGATCGCGGCGCCGACCGTCACCGCGTCCGGGCCGAGGCTGCCGAGGTCGATGGTGACCTTACCGGCGGGGTGGCGCAGCGCGTAGGAGCGCGCGTGACGGCGTACGGCGGGCAGGAAGCGGGTGCCGAGCTGGAGTCCGGCCCAGCCGCCGACGATGATCCGCTCGGGCTGGAAGAGGTTGATCAGGTCGGAGAGACCGGCACCCAGGTACTCGGCGGTCTCCTCCAGGACGGCCACCGCGACCGGGTCCGGGGACTCCCCTCCGGCGGGGTGGGCGGCGGCGAGCATCGCGGTGAGGGCGGTCTCCTCGTCGTCGGCGGCAGTCGTCCGCGGGACCCGTCCGCCCTCCTCCCGCCACCGGGCGAGGAGCGACTCGGCCCCCGCGTACGCCTCCAGGCAGCCCCGCGCGCCGCACCGGCAGCGGCGTCCCCTGACCCGCACGGTCAGGTGCCCCCACTCCACGGCCCGGCCCTGCTCCACCTCGGGGGTGACGAGGCTGGCGCCGACGCCGGAGCCGAAGAGCACCACGACGGCGTTGCGGGCGCCCCGCCCGGCGCCGAACCACATCTCCGCCTGGCCGAGGGTGCGGGCGCCGTTGTCGATCAGGTAGGGCACGGTGTCGGGCAGCGGGGAACCGGCGCGCAGCAGCGCCTCCAGCGGGACGGCGTCCCAGCCGATGGTCTGGCCGTGCACGACGGCACCCCGGTCGGCGGTGTGCTCGACGATGCCGGGGACGCCGATGCCGGCGCCCAGCAGCCGCTCGGGGGCGACGGCCGCGGCACCGAGCACCTCGGCGACGCCGTCCCGGATGTGGCCGACGACGACGTCGACGTCGTAGCGCTGCGGGGCGAGGGGCCGTTCGGCGCGGGCGAGTTCGGTGAGGGTCAGGTCGAACAGCTCGACGCGGACCCGGGTCTCGCCCACGTCGACGCCGATCATGTGGCCGCTGCCGGGCGCGACCCGCAGCAGGGTGCGGGGGCGGCCGCCGTCGGAGTCGACGCTGCCCGCCTCCTCCACCAGCCCGTCGGCGACGAGGTCGGCCACGACGTTGCTGACGGAACCGGAGCTGAGCCCGGTCGCGGGGCCCAGCTCGAAACGGCTCAGCGGACCGTCGAAGTAGAGCCGTTGCAGGACGGCCGTCCGGTTGGCCCTTCTGAGGTCGCGTACCGTACGGCCGTTGCGCCCTGCCATGTGGCTCCCTCCCGAACCGTGCCCGACCTGCAAGATACCTCTCGGGCCGGGTCCGTCGCGACTTCCCCCGGCTCTTAATTCACGCTGTGAACTAAGCGGGCCGGGCGGACGGCCGCCCACGCGCGCCACCACACGTCCGGCCCCGCACGGCGCGTGGGAGCGATACGGGTGTGTCTGCTGAGGCTACGGTCCGTCATGTCCGGTACGTCATTTCCGATACGTTCGTTGCACCTGGGGAAGGGGAACAGACCCGAGGATGCTGGATGTACGTGAGAACTCGGTGTCCCTCGCACGGTGGCTGAAAAAGGTGCTCCGCGATCCCGTCGTGGTGCAGGCGCTGCGCTCGGCGGCCGCGGCGTCGATCGCGTACGTGATCGCGGTACGGCTGAGCCCCGAACCCGCGCCGCTCACCGCCCCGCTGACGGCGCTGCTGGTCGTGCAGGTCACCCTGTACGCCACCCTGAAGATGAGCTTCCGCCGGGTCAACGCGGTGGTGGCGGGCGTACTGGTCGCCATCGTGTTCAGCGCGGTGGTGGGCCTGAGCTGGTGGAGCCTGGCCCTGATCATCGTGGCGGCGCTGGGCGTCGGACACCTGGTACGGGCGCACGAGTTCACGGCCGAGGTGGCGATCAGCGCGATGCTGGTGCTCGGCGTGACCGCGCACGGCGCGCTGGCGTGGGCCCGGATCGTGGAGACGCTCATCGGCGCCGTCGTCGGCCTGGGCTTCAACCTGGTCCTCGCACCCCCGGTCTGGGTGGAGCAGGCCGGGGCGTCGATCGAGAACCTGGCGCGGCGGTTGCGGCAGCTGATGCTGCGGGTGGGTGAGGAGGCCGCCGGCGACACCCCGTTCCACGAGGCGGCGGCGCGGCTGCACGAGGCACGCGGCCTCGACCACGACATCTCGGCGGTGGACGAGGACCTGCGGCAGGCCGAGGACAGCCTGCGGTTCAACCCGCGGGTGCGCGAGGGACTGCTGCACCGGGTGGTGCTGCGCACGGGGCTGGACACGCTGGAGATCTGCACGGTCGTCCTGAGGGTCCTCGCGCGTACTCTGACCGACCTCGCCAAGGAGCGCGAACCGGAGGCGCTGTTCCCGCCGGAGACCGGCGCCACGGTGGAGCGGCTGCTCTCCGAGATCGGCGACGCCGTGGTCAGTTTCGCGGTCCTGGTCACCACCAGCGTCAGCGAGAACGCCGAGTCGGCGGAGGAACGGCTCTCCGCCGAGCTGCGCCAGGCGGCGGTGACCCGGGACAAGCTCGCCCAGCTGCTCCTGGAGGAGGTGCAGCGCGACGCCCGGCAGTGGCAGTTGCACGGGGCCGTGCTGACCGAGGTCAACCGCATCATCGACGAGATGGACACCGAGCACCGCTCGCGCCGGCTGCTGGAGGAACTGGACCGGCACAGCCAGGAGCAGCGCGAGCGCCGGCCGCGGCTGACCCGGCTGCGGGACCGGGTGCGTTCGACGCGGCGGCGCGGGAACCGGAACACCGCCGGCCGGCGTTCTTCCTGAGGGCACGGCAGCGGCCCCGCCGCGCGCGGCGCGGTGGCCACGGCGGACACGGGGGACCTGGATGAGCGGTGCGGGCGTACGGATCGACGGGAACACCCTGCGGCTGCCCGGCGGAGTGGCGGTGCGGTTCGTCCGCACCCTGCGGCTGCCCGAGACCGGCACGCACCCGCTGCCGCCGGGGCTCGGTGAGTTCCCGGTACGCCGGGTGGCGGACTTCGCGGACACCGTGCCCGAGTCCTGGCTGGCCCGGGGCGGAGTGATGCTGCCGGTGTACCTGCGCGAGGCGATGTGGCTGAGCTTCGCCGGGACCACGGAACCGGCCGCGCTCCAGGTCGGGGTGGGCAAGGTGTGCGCGGTCTCCGGCCGTCCCTGGAGCGACCGGCTCTCCCGCGCCCCGCAGAACTACGTGGTGCTGCCCCGGCAGCCGTGGCTCGACGGCATCAACTCCGGGACGGGTACGGTCCGCCAGTTCGTGGCGGTGCCGCTGGGACTCGGCGCGAGCGTCGAGGGCCAGGTCACCGGCGAGGAGGTGTGGGGCGGGGTGCAGCTGCGGTCCTTCCCGCTGCGCGAGGAGGCGCTCGCCCGGTGGCGCGCGCGGCGGCGGACCGCCGAGCGGACCCCCGGCGGACACGGCGCGGTACCGCCCCCGGCCCCGGGCACAGCACCGGGCACAGCACCGCCCGGCGGCGCGGTACCTATGGCCGGTGGGGGCCTGATGGCCGGCGGGGCGCCGATGGCCGGCGGGAGCCCGATGACTGGCGGAGCGCCGATGACCGGCGGGGCGCCGGGAGCCGGTCGGGCAGCAGGGGCCGGT
>NZ_JAVRHI010000286.1:0-27043 GCF_034105845.1 Streptomyces sp. CRN 30
GTGAGGCGTGAGCAGCAGCGGCCTCATCTACGCAGTCATCGTCGGGGCCTGGGCCGCCTACTTGGTGCCGATGTGGCTCCGTAGGCAGGACGAGCTGAACGAGGCCCGTCCGACGGAACGCTTCAGCACCGCCATCCGGCTGCTGTCCGGAAGGGCGGGCATGGAGCGCCGGTACGCCAAGGACCTGCAGGCGCGCTCCACCGACGAGGTGGAGCACGACGCCGACCCGGATGCCGTCACCGACTCGGTGGACGTCCGGGCCTTCGCCATGCCCCCGCAGCGACCGCAGACGAAGGTGTACCTGCCGGTCGAGCGGGAGGCGGCCCCGCCGCAGGCGGCCCAGGCAGCCCAGGCGGCACCGCCCCCGGGGCCGGTGCCGTCCCAGCCCGGCCCGGCCGCCCGGACCGACGGGGAGGCCGAGGGCGCGCAGGCGCCGCAGGCCTCCGCCGGCAGGCCCGGGAAGAGGGCGGGGGCCGGGGTGGGCGCGCGGAAGGCGGTGGTCTCGGCGGAAGCCGCGGCGCGGGCCCAGCGCTCGAAGGTGCTCGCGCGCCGACGGCGTACGACCGTCATGCTCTTCCTCGCCTTCACCCTCGGATCGATCGTCGCAGCGGTCGGCGGGCTCGCGTTCCTGTGGGCGCCCGGTGTCCCCGCGGTGATGCTCAGCGCCTACATCGCCTACCTGCGCGCCCAGGAGCGGCGACGGTTCACGTACACCATGGACCGGCGCCTGGCCGAGGCGGCCGCGCAACGGCTCCGCGAGCGGCAGCCCCGGCGCCGCCCGGCCCAGGGCCCGGGCGACGCCGACGAACCGGAGGACGGGTCGGAGGTGGAGACCAGGCCGGACCTGTCCGCACTGGCGGCCGACCGCCGGGCCCTCGTCGAGCAGACCGACCACGCCGAGTGGGTCGACCAGCAGCGCGAGCGCCAGCGGCGCCCCGGCCACGGTGACAGCTGGGACCCGGTCCCGGTGCCGCTCCCCACGTACGTGACGGCGCCGGTCGCTCCGCGGGCCACCCCCAACGCCGACCGGAGCGCGCCGGACGCATGGAGCCCGGCCCGGTCGAGCGCGGCCGAACCGGGGTCGGGACACCCGGAGGCGGCACTGGACGCCTCCCTCTCCGCGCACCCGCCCGAGCCCTCCCCGGCCAACCCGGCCAACCCGGCCGAGAAGGGCGCGGAGGACGGCGAGGGATCCGGTGACGGTTCCGGCGAGGGGCGCTCAGACGCCCGCCGTGCCGCGTCCGCCCGCCGGGCGCGGGGGCGGGGACGGACCCCGCTGTTCGACCAGTACGAGGACGGCGACCGCCCGCGGGCGGCCAACGAGTAGCCGCGGCCGCCCACCGGGACGCGGCCCCTCTGCGGGGGTGCGAGGGGCGACCGTTGACCAGCGCGGAACGGATTTCCGAGCACCCGGATGGGGATGCTAGAGTTTCACTCGTTGCAAGGGCCTGTGGCGCAGTCCGGTAGCGCACCTCGTTCGCATCGAGGGGGCCAGGGGTTCAAATCCCCTCAGGTCCACGCAGCACAGAACCCCTGTCGGGTCACCCGACAGGGGTTCTGTCGTGTGTCCCCCCCAGTACCCCGCCGGCCGGCACGACCATGAGCGCCACCAGGGCGACTAGGCGCGGTACTTGGCCGCCCGTCTGCGGGCCTGAGGGGGGAGCGGGCTCACGACCGCACTACAGCTGCTTCGCGTAGCACAGGCTGTCCGCGTGGAAGCGGTAGTAGCCGAACTTCTCGCACGGCTCGTACCCGCTGGACAGGTACAGGGCCACGGCCTCCGGCTGCTTGGTGCCCGTCTCCAGGACCATGCGGAGGCGGCCGGCCGCGCGGGCGTCCTCCTCCAGTGCCGCGAGCATGCGGCGGGCGAGACCTCGGCCGCGCATCTCCTCCACCACGAACATCCGCTTCAGCTCGGCGTCCCCGTCGCGGTTGCCCTCACCGTTGGCGTCCTGGGCACGCCAGCCGCCGGAGGCGACCGGGACGTCGTTCTCGTCGTGGGCGAGCAGGTAGAGACCGTTCGGCGGCTCGAAGTCGGCCGCCGCCAGCTCCGTGGCGTCGCCGCCGTCGCCGTAGCGGACGTCGTACTCGGCCTGGACCAGGTCGTTGAGCTTGCGCGCGTCGGGGTGGTCGAAGGAGACCTGGCGTATGTCCATGCTGCACACCGTATATTCGTTCAAGTTTACGAAGGGACAGTCCATTGTGCCGGTATCGTGCCGGTGTGCTCACTGTTACTTCCGTCAACGTCAATGGACTCCGCGCCGCCGCGAAGAAGGGCTTCGTGGAGTGGCTCGCCGACACCTCGGCCGATGTGCTGTGCCTCCAGGAGGTGCGCGCCGAGCCCCAGCAGCTTCCGGCGGGGGTCCGGCAGCCGGAGGGCTGGCACGTCGTGCACGCGCCCGCGGCGGCGAAGGGCCGGGCCGGGGTGTCCCTGTACACCCGCCGTGAACCCGACCGCGTCCAGGTCGGCTTCGGCTCGACCGAGTTCGACGCGAGCGGCCGGTACGTGGAGGCCGACCTCCCGGGCGTCACCGTCGCCAGTCTCTACCTCCCCTCCGGCGAGGTCGGCACCGAGCGGCAGGACGAGAAGATCCGCTTCATGGACGAGTTCCTGCCCTATCTGAAGGAACTGCGCGAGCGCGCGGCGGCGGGTGGGCGCGAGGTCGTCGTCTGCGGTGACTGGAACATCGCCCACCAGCAGGCCGACCTGAAGAACTGGCGCGCCAACCAGAAGAACTCCGGGTTCCTGCCCGAGGAGCGGGAGTGGCTCGGGCGGGTCCTGGACGCCCAGGACGGCGGGTACGTCGATGTCGTGCGGGCGCTGCACCCGGACGTCGAGGGGCCGTACAGCTGGTGGTCGTACCGGGGGCGGGCTTTCGACAACGATGCGGGATGGAGGATCGACCTCCATGCCGCGACGCCCGGACTGGCCGCGCGTGCGGTCAAGGGCCATGTGGAGCGGGCGGCCACGCACGCGGAGCGGTGGTCGGACCACGCGCCGGTGACGGTCGTCTACGAGTGAGCCGTACGGCGCGTGACGCAGGTCACGCGCCGTTGTCCTTCTTCCCCTCCTTCTTCCCCTCGCCCGCCAGTGACCGCAGTCGCCGGTCCAGTGCCATCGACACCTCCGCCTCCACCACGTTCTTGGCGAGCGGGCGCAATCGGTCCAGGTCCTCCGGGGTGCGGTCGCCCTGGGCCAGGACCAGTTCCACGAAGAGTTCGGCGAGGGCCTCGGCGTGGACGCGGACGCGGCGGCCCGCGGTCAGGACGTCCGCGAGCGGGACGCCCTCGCGGACCAGGGCCGCGGAGGTGTCCAGCAGCCGGCGGCTGATGTGCACGATCTCGCCGCCGTCCGTGGCGAGGTAGCCGAGGTCCAGGGCCGAGGAGAGGTTCTCCGGGGTCGCCTGGCCGTTGAAGACGTCGGCCAGGTCCTCGGGTGAGAGGCGTACCGGTGTCTCCTCCGTGGGCTCGCCGAGGCCCAGCAGTTCGCCGACGTCGCGGCCGTGGTCGAAGGCCTCGGCCAGTTCCGCGATGCCGGTGAGGGTGTGGCCGCGTTCCAGGAGGGCGGAGATCGTGCGCAGGCGGGACAGGTGGGTGTCGTCGTACCAGGCGATGCGGCCCTCGCGGCGGGGTGGCGGGATCAGCTTGCGCTCGCGGTAGAAGCGCAGGGTGCGCACCGTGATGCCGGCCTTCTCGGCCAGCTCCTCCATGCGGTACTCGGTCCGTCCTCGGTGTTCCACCGGTTCCTCAGCCACACCGGCAGCCTAAGTGCTTCCGGTGACGGTCCCTCCTGACGTGGCGGCCGCCGTTTCGTACCGTCGGTAACTTCTCCTGACGTGACCCCTACCCATCAGTACGGCACTGCTCTACCCTCCCCATTGCGCCAGTGTTCACTGGCGCGGTTGTCGGGCCGGTACGAGAGCAAGGAGGCGTCGGGATGGCCGAGCGCGAGCGAGAAGCCGCATCCGAGCGGGAACACGTACGGGTCGCCGTGGTCGGGTCCGGGTTCGGCGGGCTGGGTGCCGCCGTGCGGCTGCGGCGCGAGGGCGTCACCGACTTCGTCGTCCTGGAGCGGGCGGACTCCGTCGGCGGCGCCTGGCGGGACAACAGCTACCCCGGGTGCGCCTGCGACGTGCCCTCCCACCTGTACTCGTTCTCCTTCGCGCCCAACCCCGACTGGCCACGCACCTTCTCCGGGCAGGAGCACATCCGCGCGTACCTGGAGCACGTCGCCGATGTCTTCGGGCTGCGGCCGCACCTCCGGTTCGGCTCCGAGGTGAAGCTGATGACCTGGGACGGCGAGCGGCTCTGCTGGGACATCGAGACGGCCTCCGGGCGGCTCTCCGCCGATGTCGTCGTGTCCGCCACCGGGCCGTTGTCCGACCCGAGGATCCCGGACGTCCCGGGGATCGAGTCCTTCCCGGGCAAGGTGTTCCACTCGGCCCGCTGGGACCACGACTACGACCTGCGCGGCAAGCGGGTCGCCATGGTCGGCACGGGCGCGTCCGCCATCCAGATCGTGCCGGAGATCCAGCCCGCGGCCGGCCGGCTGACCCTGTTCCAGCGCACCCCGCCCTGGGTGCTGCCGCGCGTCGACCGGGCCGTCAGCGGTGCGGAGCGCCGGCTGCACCGGCAGGTGCCGCTCACGGCGAAGGCCCGGCGCGGACTGCTGTGGGGCATCCGGGAGCTGCAGGTGCAGGCGTTCACCAAGTACCCGCAGGGGCTCGGCCTGGTGGAGAAGCTGGCCAAGGCGAACATGGCCCGTGCCGTCAAGGACCCGGCCCTGCGCGCGAAGCTCACGCCCGACTACCGCATCGGCTGCAAGCGCATCCTGCTGTCGAACACGTACTACCCGGCGCTGACCCGGTCCAACGTGGACGTGGTGGCCTCCGGGCTGGCGCGGATCGAGGGGTCCACCGCCGTCGCCGCCGACGGGACGCGCGCCGAGATCGACGCGATCGTCTTCGGCACCGGTTTCCACGTCACCGACTTCCCCGTCGCCGAACGCGTCGTGGGTGCGGACGGGCGCACCCTCGCCGAGGCGTGGAAGGGCGGCATGGAGGCGCTGCGGGGCGCGACCGCCGCCGGGTTCCCCAACTGGATGTCGATCATCGGGCCCAACACCGGCCTCGGGAACAGCAGCATGATCCTGATGATCGAGTCCCAGCTGAACTACCTGGCCGACTACCTGCGGCAGCTGGACGTGCTCGGCGGCGGCGGGCGCGCGGCCCTCGACGCCCGCCCCGGCGCGGTCGCCGGCTGGAACCGCAGGGTGCAGCAGCGCATGGAGCGCACCGTGTGGAGCACCGGCGGCTGCACCAGCTGGTACCTGGACGCGAGCGGCCGCAACACGACCGTCTGGCCCGGCACGACGGCGGAGTTCCGCAGTGCGACGCGGCGGGTGAACCTCGCCGAGTACGAGGTGCTGCGGCCGTCCGGGGCGGCGGAGCCCGCACGGACCACGGAGGAGACCACGGAGAAGATCACGGACGGCACGAAGGTGGAGGCCGGCGCATGACCCGACGCGCGCACGTGAAGAACGGCCCGTACGCCCCGCCCGTCCCCGTACGGGAGTTGACCGTACGCTCCGCCGACGGCGCCCGGCTGCACGTCGAGGTGCACGGACCCGAGGACGCGCCCGCCGTCGTCCTCGCCCACGGCTGGACCTGCTCGACGGCCTTCTGGGCGGCGCAGGTACGGGCCCTGGCCACAGGCCACCGGGTCGTCGCCTACGACCAGCGCGGCCACGGACGCACTCCGGCCGCGGCCACGTGCAGCACCGACGTGCTCGCCGACGACCTGGAGGCGGTGCTCGGCGCGACGCTCGCCCCGGGGGAGAAGGCCGTGGTCGCCGGGCACTCCATGGGCGGCATGACCGTGATGGCTGCGTCCGGGCGGCCCGCCTTCCGGGAGCACGCGGCGGCGGTCCTGCTGTGCAGCACGGGCAGTTCGAAGCTGGTCGCCGAGTCGCTGGTGCTCCCGCTGCGCGCGGGCGGGCTGCGCACCCTCGTCACCCGGAAGATCCTCGGCGCCCGGCTGCCGCTGGGACCGGTCACACCGGTCGGGATGCGGGTGCTCAAGTACGCGACGATGGGCGCCGGTTCCTCCCCGGTGATGGTCGAGGCCTGCGCACGGATCGTGCACGCGTGCCCGACCACCGTCCGCTGCACCTGGGCGCACGTCCTCGACCAGCTCGATCTCGACGAGGCGGTACGGGAGTTGCGGGTGCCCACGGCCGTCGTCGTCGGCACGGCGGACCGGCTGACCCCGCCCCCGCACGCGCGGACGCTGGCCGCCGCGCTGCCGGAGTGCCTGGGTGTCACCGTGCTGCCGGGCGTCGGGCACATGACGCCGGTCGAGGCGCCGGAGCTGGTCACCACCCGTATCCGCGAGCTCGTCGACGCGTACCTGCCCGGTGACCGCGGTGTCCGGGACGAGCCGGAAGGGGCGAGCGCATGAGCGGCCGTGCAGCGGACGGCAGCGTGCTGAACGGCAAGGTCGCGGTGGTCACGGGTGCCGCGCGGGGTGTCGGTGAACTCCTCGCCCGCGGACTGTCCGCGCGGGGGGCGAGGCTCGCGCTCGTGGGCCTGGAGCCGGAGGCGCTCGAGGAGGTCGCGGCGCGGCTGCCCGGGGAGAGCGGGCACTGGCACGCCGACGTCACCGACCACGAGGTGATGGCGCGGGTCGCGGCCCAGGTGCGGGAGCGCTTCGGCCGGGTCGACATCGTGGTCGCCAACGCGGGCGTCGCGAGCGGCGGCCCCTTCGCCGACTCCGACCCCGGAGCCTGGCGGCGGGTGATCGAGGTGAACCTCGTCGGATCGGCGGTGACGGCACGGGCGTTCCTCCCGGCGCTGACCGAGAGCCGCGGGTACCTGCTCCAGGTGGCCTCGCTCGCGGCGCTCGCCCCGGCGCCCATGATGTCCGCGTACTGCGCCTCCAAGTCGGGCGTCGAGGCCTTCGCGCACAGCCTGCGCGCCGAGGTCGGCCACCGGGGCGTGGGCGTGGGCGTCGGGTACCTGTCGTGGACCGACACCGACATGGTGCGCGGGGCCGACCAGGACGACGTGATGCGGGAGTTGCGGCAGCGGCTGCCGTGGCCGTCGAACAAGACGTACCCGCTCGGTCCGGCGGTGGACCGGCTCGTCGCGGGCATCGAGCGGCGGGCGGCCCATGTGTACGGGCAGTGGTGGCTGCGCGGGATGCAGGGCGCCCGCGGCTACCTGCCCGGGCTCATCGCGACCGTGGGCCGGCGGGAGATGCGGAGGTTCGAACCGCGGCTCGGCGGCGTGGGGACGGGGCTCGTCGGAGCCGGTGGAGCGGCCGACGAACGGGAGCGCGGGACGCCGCGTGACCGACCGTAACTGATCGAAATGCGTGGGATGTCCGGTCGTGTCAGTCTGGTCGAGGCCCAATCCCCTCACCCACAACGGGAGTGAACAGCATGGGCATGAAGGACCAGTTCCAGGACAAGGCCGAGCAGCTGAAGCAGCAGGCCAAGGACCGCATCGGCCAGGGTTACGGCGGCTACGGCTACGACGAGTCGGGCGAGCGCTACCCCAAGGGTGACGAGCGCTACCGCAAGGGCGACGAGCGCTACCCGAAGGCCGGTGAGCGGGCCAAGCAGGGCAAGAGCGACCGTCCGGACGCGGAGCGCCCGGAGCGGGACCGGCGGGAACGCGGTGAGGACGAGTACGAGGTCTGACTCGGCCTGGACGTGAGCGACGAGGGGTGCCCCTGACGAGGGGCACCCCTTCTCCGTGCGCTGTACGGATCACTTCTTGGGCGGCTCACTTCCGCGGCGGCAGCCCCGGCCGTCGGCGGTCCGGTACGTCACCGAGGTCGGGCGGGCTCACCGCCGGGTGTGTGGTGAGCAGCTCCAGGGCCAGCCGCACCGCGTCCTCCAGCTGGGCGTGGCGCCCCTCGGCCCAGTCCAGCGGGGTGCGTTCGACCTCCAGGTCCGGGGCCACGCCGTGGTTCTCGACGGACCAGCCGTACTCCTCGAACCAGGCGGCGTTCATCGGCACCGTGATGACGGTGCCGTCGCCGAGGCGGTGCCGCCCGGTCATCCCGACCACCCCGCCCCAGGTGCGCAGACCGACCACCGGGCCGAGCCCCAGCAGCCGGAAAGCCGCGGTGATCATGTCGCCGTCGGACGAGGTCGCCTCGTCCGCGAGCGCGACCACCGGGCCGCGCGGGGCGTTGGAGGCGTACGAGACGGGCTGGGCGCCGCGCGTCAGGTCCCAGCCGATGATCCGGCGGGTGAGGGTCTCCACGACCAGCTCGCTGATGTGCCCGCCCGCGTTGCCCCGGACGTCCACGATCAGCGCGGGCCGGGCGACCTCCACCCGCAGGTCGCGGTTGAACTGGGCCCAGCCCGAGCCGCCCATGTCCGGGATGTGCAGGTAGCCGCAGCGGCCGCCGCTCGACTCGTGAACGGCGGCGCGGCGTTCGGTCACCCAGTGCTGGTACCGCAGGGGCATCTCGTCGATGAGCGGGACGACGGCCACCCGCCGTGGCCGTTCGCCCACCCCCTCGTCCCGTGGAGCGTCCCCGTCACCGGCCGCGGGGCCGGAGGGCCGGGCGAACGTCAGCTCCACCGTCGTGCCCCCCGCCGCCGCCAGCAGGGGGGACGGGCCCGCCACCGGGTCCACCGGCCGCCCGTCCACATGGGTCAGCACCGCGCCCTCGCGGATCCCGGAACCGGCCAGCGGGGACCGCGCCCGGGAGTCGGAGGAGTCGCCGGGCAGGATCCGGGCCACCGTCCACCGCCCCTCCCGGCGCACGAAGTCGGCGCCCAGCAGGCCCTGTCGGCGCTGGTAGTGCGGCGGCCCCTCGTTGCGGCGGGCGGCGACGACGTACGCGTGCGAGGTGCCCAGCTCGCCGAGCACCTCGCGCAGCAGGTCCGCGAACTCGTCCGGCGAGGCCACCCGTTCGACCAGCGGCCGGTACTGCTCCAGCACCGCGTCCCAGTCGACGCCGCACAGGTCGGGCTCCCAGAAGTGGGCGCGGATGATCCGCCCCGCCTCCGCGTAGGACTGCCGCCACTCCGCCGCCGGGTCCGCCTCGTGCAGGATGCGCCGCAGGTCGATCCAGGTGGTCGAGTCGACGTCGCCCGACTCCGTGGCCGGCACCGCGCGCAGGTCGCCCTCGTCCACGACCACCAGCCGGGTGCCGTCCCCGCTGGCGGCGAACCCGTCGAGGTGGCCGACGAGTTCGGACCGTTTGGCCCGGGCGATGTCGAAGTGCTCCAGCGTGGGCCGCCCGGTCGTGTCGTCCGGGCTGGCGAACGTCTCGCCCAGCGCCCCCGAGATCGGCCACCGCAGCCAGACCAGGCCGCCGCCCGCGACCGGGTGCAGCGAGGAGTACTTGGAGGCCGTGACGGGGAACGGCGTCACCCGGCTCGCCAGCCCCTCGGCCTCGACGACCGCCGTGCCGTCGCCCGCGCCCTCCGCCGGCTCCCCGGGATCGAGACCGCCGGCCGCGGGACGCCCCTCCGGGGTCAGCGCGAACGGGGACAGGGTCGCCGACGAGAGGGGGACCAGGTACGGGCGGCAGCCCAGCGGGAAGGACAGGTCCCCGGTGTGCACGTCGTACACCGGGTCGAAGCCGCGCCAGGACAGGAAGGCCAGGTAGCGGCCGTCCCGGGTGAACACGGGGCTCTCGTCCTCGAAGCGGCCGTCGGTGACGTCGACGATCAGCCGGTCCTTGATCCGGGCGATCCTGATCTGCCGCAGCGAGCGCCCGATCCCGGGGTGCGACCAGGTCAGCCAGGCCCCGTCGGGGGAGAACGCGAGGTCCCGCACGGGCCCGTTGACGGACCGGACCAGCTCGGTGACACCGCTGTCGGGGGGCACCACAGGGTCCTTCGTGTGTGTCTGTGCTTCTGTTCCTGCTGCTGTTCCGGTACCGGTGTCCGCTGCCGCCTCCGCCGGATCGTTCGGGTCCCGTGTGTCGAGCAGCAGCAGTCGCCCGTCGTGGGAGGCGATCGCGAGGCGGTCGCCCTCCGGGTCGGCCACCATGCCCAGGACCCGCCCCAGCTCGCCGGAGGCCAGCCGGCGCGGTGCGGGGTCGCCGGTGGCCCTCGGCAGGTAGGCGATCTCGACGGCGTCCTCGCCCTCCGCGTCGGTCACGTACGCCACCCGGCCGCCCGGCCCGAGCATCTCGGGCAGCCGTACCCGTACGCCGGGGGTGTCGGCGATGGTGCGCGCCGGGCCGTCGCGGTGCGTCAGCCAGTACAGGCTGCCGCGGACGACGACCGCGCCGGCCCGGCCCGTCTCGTCGACCGTGATCCCGCCGACGTGCCGCCCGGCCGGCACCTGATGGGTACGGCGTCCCGCGCGCGGACCGCACAGCCGTACGTCCAGGCGGCGCGGTACCGAGCCGGGGGACAGGTCGTCGACCAGCCACAGGTCGCCCGCGCACTGGTACACCACCCGGCGGCCGTCGGAGGAGGCGTGCCGGGCGTAGAAGGCGTCGTGGTCGGTGTGGCGGCGCAGGTCGGTGCCGTCGTACGCGCAGGAGTACAGGTTGCCGACGCCCTCGTGGTCGGAGAGGAAGGCGATGCGTCCGGCGGCGAACACCGGCGACTGCAGGTGGCCTTCCAGGCCGGCGAGCAGCCGCTGCCCGTGCAGCCACAGCCGGCCCGTGGCCCCGCCCCGGTAGCGCTTCCAGGCGGCGGGCTCGTGCGGCGCGGTACCGGTGAGCAGCAGCGTCAGGTGCCCGTCGGCGGGGCCCGCGGAGCCCCCGGGGCCGGTGGGGTCGGCGCACTGGATGTCGGAGACCGGGCCCCAGGGCAGCCGGCCGCCGGGGCCGCCGCCGACGGGGACCTTGTAGGCCCGGGTGAAGTAGGAGAAGGGCTGGCCGTGGGAGGCGACGGCGAGGATGTCGCCGTCGGGGGTCCAGCCGCAGACCCGGGTGTCGGAGCTGCCCCAGTGGGTGAGCCGTCTGGCGGGGCCGCCGGCCACCGGCACCAGATGGATCTCGGGGTCGAGGCTGTGCCAGCTCGTGTACGCGATGTGGCGCCCGTCGGGCGAGAAGCGCGGGTGCCCGGCCTTCGTACGGTCGACCGTGAGCCGCCAGGCGCGGCCCGGTTCGTCGAGGTCGGCCACCCACAGGTCGTCCTCGGCCGCGAAGCAGAGCAGGTCGCCGTTGAGGTGGGGGAAGCGGAGGTAGCCGGGGGAGTGGTCGTGACCGGGAGAGAGGTCGTGACCGGCGGAGTGTTCGTGGCCGGGGGAGTGGTCGTCGCTCACCCACCCATGCTTTTCCCCTCCCGGGGCACTGGCAACTTGTGGTGATTTGCCTGCCTGTGGGGCACGTCCGGCGAGCTGTGACCCAGCACACGTACGAAACCGTTTCGTTTCGCGGATTCGCGGGGTACCGTCTGGGGAGTGAAGAGTACGAAACAGTTTCGTTCGGCATTAGGTCGTCGGCCCGCCGGGCCGATAGCCTGACGCCCTGGACGAGGGGCAGGGACGGTGAGTGTGGTGACTGGGACCGCGACGACGCGACGCAGTCGGATCACGCCCGAGCGCGAGGCCGAGCTGTACGCGGCCGTGCTCGACCTGCTCCGGGAGGTCGGTTATGACGCCCTGACCATGGATGCCGTGGCGGCCCGCACCCGGTCCAGCAAGGCCACCCTCTACCGCCAGTGGGGCGGCAAGGCCGAGCTGGTGGCGAGGGCGATCCGGTGCATGAAACCCGGCGACGCCGCCGAGGTGGACACCGGCTCGCTGCGGGGCGACCTGCTCGCCCTGGTGGCACGTGAGGACGACGCGGCCATGGAGCAGAACTCCGCGCTGCTGCGGGGCCTGGCCATGGCGATCCACACCAACCCGGACCTCCTCGAGGCGCTGCGTGAACTGCTCGTGGAGCCGGAGCTCTCGGAGTTCCAGCGGGTCATCGGGCGCGCCGTGGAGCGCGGGGAGGTCCGTGCGGACAACCCGGCGCTCGAGTACATGGTGCACATGATGCTCGGCGCCTTCGCCACCCGCGCGCTGGTCGACCAGCTGCCGCCGACCCAGTCCTTCCTGAAGTCGTACGTCGACGCCGTGGTCCTCCCCGCCCTCGGCGTGACGAGCCACCGGTAGATCCCCACCGGCCCCCACCGGCTGGATCCCACCGGTAGGTCTCTCTCACACACCCGCATCAGCTGCCCGACCGGCAGCTGATCTCCTGACGCGCGACCGCTCTCGTCGTCGGGCCGGTCCCCCCTGTCCCCGCGCGGTGGACCTCTCCTGCCCGTATGCCCCACCACGACCTGAACGGGAGTTCGCCCTCGTGGCCACGTTCCTCTACAAACTGGGCCGGTTCGCCTTCAGGCGACGGCACTTCGTCGCCCTGTTCTGGGTGGCCCTGCTGACCCTCGTCGGTGTCGGGGCGGCCAGCGCCCCCGCCGCGGGCCCCACCACGTTCTCGATTCCGGGCACCGAGGCCCAGAAGACCTTCGACCTGCTGGAGGAACGTTTCCCCGGCGCCAGTGCCGACGGGGCGACCGCCCGGGTCGTCTTCCGGGCCCCGGACGGCGAGAAGATGACGGACGCCGGCCACCGGGCGACCGTCGAGGAGACGGTGAAGGAGCTCGGCAACGGCTCCGAGGTCTCCTCCGTCACCGACCCGTACGTCACCAAGTCGCTCAGCCAGGACGGGACGATCGCCTACGCGCAGGTGTCCTACGACGTCTCCGGCATGGAACTCGAGGACTCCTCCAAGGACGCCCTGGAGAGCGCCGCCGGCGACGCGCGGGACGCCGGGCTGACCGTCGAGATCGGCGGTGACGCGCTCTCCGCCGTCCCGCACACGGGCACCGCCGAGATCATCGGTATCGCCATCGCCGCGGTCGTCCTCGTCATCACCCTGGGCTCGCTGGTCGCGGCCGGGCTCCCGCTGCTGACCGCGATCGTCGGCGTGGGCATCGGCGTCGGCAGCATCACCGCCCTGGCCAGCACCCTCGAACTCGACTCCACCACCCCCATCCTCGCCTCGATGATCGGCCTCGCCGTCGGCATCGACTACGCCCTGTTCATCGTCTCCCGCTACCGGGCCGAACTGGCCGAGGGCCGCGACCGCGAGCAGGCGGCGGGCCGGGCCGTCGGCACCGCCGGTTCCGCGGTGGTCTTCGCCGGCCTCACCGTCGTCATCGCCCTCGTGGGCCTCGCCGTCGTCAACATCCCGCTGCTGACCAAGATGGGCCTGGCCGCCGCGGGCACGGTCGTCGTCGCGGTCCTGGTGGCCCTGACCCTCATCCCGGCGCTGCTCGGCTACGCGGGCCGCCGGATCAGGCCCGCGGGCGCGAAGGGTGCCAAGGGCACGAAGGGCGGGGCGCGGGCGGACGAGGCCGGTGAGCAGGCGGAGACCGCACCCGCGGCGCAGGCCGCCAAGCCCAACATGGGCACCCGCTGGGCCCGTTTCGTCATCCGCCGCCCGGTCGTCGTGCTGCTGCTCGCCGTGGTCGGCCTCGGTGTGGCCGCCGTGCCGGCGACCCAGTTGGAGCTGGGCCTTCCCGACGACGGCGCGCAGCCGACCTCCACCACCCAGCGCCGCGCCTACGACCTCCTCTCGGAGGGCTTCGGGCCGGGTCTCAACGGCCCGCTGATGGTCGTGGTCGACACCGAGCGGAGCGACGACCCGGAGGGCGCGGTCACGACCGTGTCCGACGAGATCAAGGGGCTCGAGGACGTGGCCGCGGTGAACCCGGCCACCTTCAACGAGGCCGGCGACACCGCCATGATCACCGTGATCCCGGGCTCCAAGCCGTCCTCCGTCGCGACCGAGGACCTGGTGCACGCCATCCGTGACACGGGCGCCGACATCCGCACCGACACGGACGCGGAGGTCCTGGTCACCGGCTCGACGGCGATGAACATCGACGTCAGCGAGAAGCTGAACGACGCGCTGCTCCCGTACCTCGCCCTGGTGGTCGGCCTGGCCTTCCTCCTCCTCATCCTGGTCTTCCGCTCGATCCTCGTCCCGCTGAAGGCGGCCCTCGGCTTCCTGCTGTCGGTGCTCGCGGCCCTGGGCGCGGTCGTCGCGATCTTCCAGTGGGGCTGGCTGTCCGGCCTGATGGGCGTCGAGCAGACCGGCCCGGTCATGTCGATGATGCCGATCTTCATGGTGGGTGTCGTCTTCGGCCTGGCCATGGACTACGAGGTCTTCCTCGTCACCCGCATGCGTGAGGCGTACGTCCACGGGGAGAGCCCGACCGAGGCGGTGGAGACCGGCTTCAAGTACGGCGCCCGGGTCGTCACGGCCGCGGCGGTCATCATGATGGCGGTCTTCGCGGGCTTCATCGGCTCCAGCGAGCAGATGGTCAAGATGATCGGCTTCGGTCTCGCGGTCGCCGTCCTCTTCGACGCGTTCGTCGTCCGCATGGCCATCGTCCCCGCGGTGCTCACCCTGCTCGGCAAGAGCGCCTGGTGGCTGCCGAAGTGGCTGGACCGCGCCCTGCCGAACGTGGACGTCGAGGGCGAGAAGCTGCAGCAGCACCTGGCCGACGACGAGGGACGGGGCGGCGACGGACCGGGCGGCCACGGCCGCAGGGAACTCGTCGACGCCTGACAGCCCGTCGACGCCTGACACCCGGCCCGGCGCCCATGTCTCGTCGGCCCGCGCCACGGTTCTCCCTGGCGCGGGCCGGTCGGTCGGTACCGGTCAGTGCGTCACCGGGACGCCGGCCGCCGCGTACGTACGGCGCAGGAAGCGGAGCAGGATCTTCGAGTCGAACTGCAGCACCCGCGCGCCCGCCGCCGAGTGCAGCTCGATCACCGCCGTCACCCGCCCGCAGGGCCAGACCCGGACGGCACCGGTGCCGGCGGGGGCGCGGAGACCGCGTTCGACGACGTCGCGGGGGACCGTCCACGTGTGGTCGGACCCGGGTCCGGGAAGGCTGACGCGCACCGCCCGGGGGTCGGCCTCCGGGTCGTAGCGGAGCAGCACCGGGACGACGTCCTGGGCCTCCGGGGAATCCGTGACGACGTGGGCTCGCGCGTACTGTTCGACCTGTTCGACGACGGACATCGGACAGCTCCTCACGGGTGCCGACACTGTCCGTCCAATGTCGCACAGTTCCCGGGGTCCGGCCCCCGGGCCGCCGACTCCAAGATCATGCTGCCGGCCTAGGGGCCCGGGGAATCGCAGGCGACGGGTGGTTGTTGCACGCATCGTCGCTCGTCGCAGACCCATGGGAACGGGAGTACGGACGTGGAGCTGGACCGGAACGTGAACGGCACGGTGGCCGAGGGATTCGAGCCCGTCCGGGACGCGTTCGTACGGAACTTCACGGAGCTGGGGGAGCGGGGTGCGGCGGTCGCCGTGTACCGCGACGGCCGCAAGGTGGCCGACCTCTGGGGCGGCACGCGGGACGTCGACGGCACGGAGCCCTGGGAGCGGGACACCGTACAGGTGCTGCACTCGGCGACGAAGGGCGTCGCGGCCGCCGCGGCCCTGCTGCTGGCGGAGCGCGGCGTACTGGACCTGGACGCCCCGGTCGCGGCGTACTGGCCGGAGTTCAAGGCACACGGCAAGGAGCGCCTGACCGTCCGGCACGTGCTCGCGCACCGCGGGGGCATACCGGTGGTGGACCGCCCGCTGACCCCCGCCGAGGCCTCCGACCCCGACCGCACGGCCGCCACCGTCGCCGCCCAGGCCCCGCTGTGGAAGCCGGGCACGGACCACGGGTACCACCCGCACACGTACGGCTGGATCCTGGGCGAACTCTTCCGCCGCGTGACGGACGGCCGGCACATCGGCGAGTGGATCGAGACGGAGATCTCCCGGCCGCTCGGGGGCCTGGACCTCTGGGTGGGCCTGCCCGCGCACCAGGCGCACCGGGTGGGCCGCGCGGGCCGGGTGCAGCCCCCGGAGACCCCGGGCGCCCTGCGCACCCGCCCGAAACGGTCGGTCGCCGAGGCCTACGCGGACCCCGCCTCCACGACCTCCCGGGCCTTCGCCGCGATGACGCCGCCCCCCGACGACAACGACCCCGCCTACCGCGCGGCCGTCCACCCCTCCTCCAACGGCATCGCCACGGCGGACGCGCTGGCCCGCTTCTACGCCGCGCTGATCGGCGAGGTCGACGGCGTACGCCTGTGGTCCCCGGCCACGACGGCGGCGGCCACGCGCGCGCAGTCCGAGGGCCCGGACCGCACCCTCGTGGTCGGCACCCGCTTCGGCCTCGGCCACATGCTCCACGGCCCGGCGTCCCCGCTCCTCGGCCCCGCCTCCTTCGGCCACCCCGGCCGCGGCGGCCCCCTCGGCCTCGCCGACCCGGAGACCGGCATCGCCTTCGCCTACGTCACCAACGGCTTCCGCAAGACGGTGACGAGCGACCCGCGTGCGCAGGCGCTGGTGCGGGCGGTCCGTACGTCGTTGACCGCCACGACCGCCGGGTCCGGCGCCTAGACCGCGATCGGGTGGGACACCCGCCCCGACTCCTGGTCGATCTCGGCATGCGCCTTCGTGAGCAGTCTCATCGCCGGAAGCCGCAGGAGCGCGGCCGCGCGGTCGCGCGGGTGCGCCGGCCGTCGTCGGCTCTCGGGCGCACGGCCCGGCGTGGTCACACCTTCTTGACGACGATCCTGTCGGGGACGAGTCGCTCCAGGTCGTCCACGTCGGAGGTGAGGACGGTGACGTCGCCCTTCTGCCGACCCGCGACGACGGCGAGTACGGCATCGATCGCGTACTTGTGGCCGTGCAGCCCGGCCCCGGCGAGCAGCCGGCGCGCCTGCCGGGCCTCCTCCTTCCCGACAGCCGCCACGCCGACCCGGGACAGGACCCAGTCCCAGCGCTGTTCGGAGACCGACCCGTCGTACGCCTCGACGAGTGTCAGGGGAGACGTGACCACCTCGGCCTCACCCTGGGCGGCGAGGCTGAGCCGGGCAAGCATCATCCGGTCACCGCGCACGGCCAGCGACAAGGCCTCGCAGTCGAGCACGAAGACCCGGAGCGGTGCGACTCGCGCACTGCTCCCTCTCCTCACGCGGCTTCCCCGGGGCGGCCCTGGCCGGTACGACGCCGCTCGTGTTCGGCATCGAGGTCGGCCAACTCCTCCAGAGCCGCGGCACGCTCGTCCTCGGTGACCGGCCCGTGCTCCTCCTCCAGCCAGTCGACCAGCTCCCGCAGCCGGTCACGGTCCCGCTTCAGGCGGAGCGCCTCCGTGACGTAGGCCGACATGCCCCGCTCGGCCACCTCGGAACGGATCTCCTCAAGCAGTTCCTCGGGGATCGTGACCGTCACCTTCTTGGTTGCCATACAAAGAACCATACTCAGCCCGCCGCCCGCGTCGGCTCCGCGGACCGGCAGTCGCGGCAGCGTGTGTGCCCCGCCGTGCGGAAGCCCCGGTCGCAGCCGTCGCAGTTCCGCATCTCCAGGACGTGCGGGCGTTCCACGGACTGCTGCGTCAGTGGTGGCGGGGCGGGCAGGGGCGTCTCGCGCAGGCGGAAGGCGAGGATGCCGGCCGGGCGGGCCCGGAAACGGTCGGGGAGTCCCGCGGTGAGGATGTCGGTGATGCGGGGCGCGTCGAGCCCCGTCGCGAGCCACCTGCTGACGTCGGGCGCCAGGCGGGCGGCCTCCTGCTCCGACAGGATCAGCCGCGGGTCGACCCGGCGCAGGGAGGCGAAGACGGCGAGTGCCTGCGGGTCGATGTCGGCGAGCGTGACCGGGGCCGCGGCCGGGGCCGTGACCGGGGCTTTCGCCTCGGTGACGTCCGATGCCTCGACGCGTGGGGCGGTGGGTGCGGCCTGCTCACGGGGGCGGCGCGGTCTCGGCGGCTCGGGCGGCCCGTCCGGGCCGGGGGCTCCGCCGGATACGTCGTAGAAGTACGTCCGGGTGCGGATCTGCCCGGCGGGCACCCGCTCCCGGCGGCGCTCCAGGTACCCGGCTGCCTCCAGCTCCCGCAGCGCCCGGGAGATCAGGATCTCGCCCTCGCTGAAGTGCTCGCACAGTGCGGTGATGCTGACGGGGGCACCGTCGGGGAGGGAGGAGATGTACGCCGCGACGCCCACCGTGACGGCACTGCCGCGCCGTTGCGCGAGGGCGTTGGAGAGCACGGTGAAGTCGGCCGTGAGCCGGGTGCGTACGTGGATCACGCCGGAGGTCGGTGCTCCGGCGTCGGCGCGCAGGCGCGCGTTAGACTGCGGGTCAGCCATCGGGAAGCGGGTCTTCCTTGTTGGTCAGGCCCTCGATCGGGATTGCCGTCCCGGCGGGGGCCGCATCTGTCTGCGGTTGTCGCGGCGAACGTAACGGCCAACATCCCGCACCCGCAAGCCAGTCACCCGAACGAGTGCCACAGCCGGGAGGGTGGGTGGGCGGGGAGTTCTTTCCCCCGGTTCTTTACGGAGGTCAGCGGCCCGCCGGACCCTCGCGGACAAGGGCCCGGCGGCCGGGAGGCTCAGGCGCGACGGTGACCGGCCCGCACCTCGCCTATGAACGCGGCCCAGGAGCCGGCCGGGAAGACCAGGGCGGAACCGTGCGGCACTTTGCTGTCACGGACGGGGACGACGCCGGGGGCGCCGTCCATCACCTCCACGCAGTTGCCGCCTGCCTGGTTGCTGTAGCTGCTCCTGCGCCAGTCGGCGCCGTTCGGATCGGGACGGGACGTGTACGCCACGGTAGTTGTCCTTCATCACGGATCGGATCATGTCGAGCGACATGCGCGAGGGCAGAGCCGCTGCCCTGAGCCGATCGTAAATGAGCTTGTAGCGACTGACGTCGGTCGGTTCCTCGATGAGTTGGCCGTAGTCCGCGCCTTCTGTGTAAGCCACTTCCGAGCCGTCCGGAAGGGTCAGTGCCGTCAGTGAGCCGCCCATCGACTCGTGCTCGCCCTGCTCGAACGGCAGTACCTGGACAGTGATGTGGGGCTCGGCGGCGGCATCCAGCAGCCGGGCCAGTTGTTCCCGCATGACGCCTCGGCCGCCGACCGGCCGCCTCAGTACCGCCTCGTCCAGTACCACCCAGAGGTCGGGCCGGTCGGAGGAACGAAGCCGGTCTTGTCGGCTCAGGCGGGCCGTGACACGTTCCTCCAGCTGGTCCTGGCCGGTGAGCAGCACATCCAGGTTCAGAACGGCCCGCGCGTACGCCTCCGTCTGCAACAACCCAGGCACCACGTGCGCCGCGTACTCCCCGATCGACACGGCCCGCTCCGAGTACGCCATGAACGCCCGCGACCAGTTGGGGAACGCCTCCCGGTAGACGTACGGCCACAGCTCGACGAGCAGGTTGTCCGCGCCCAGGACGGAGTCCAGCGCCCGCGCCAGCTCGTGCGTCGGTTTCGCCCCCGAGGCTCGCTCGACCTGAGTGATCCGGGTGCTCACCACGTGCACCCGCGCTCCGAGTTCCGCCTGGGTCAGCCCGGCCGCCGTACGCAGTCTGCGGACCCGTGCGCCGAACAGCGCTGCCATCGAGTCACTCGGGTCAATGGGTTCAATCGCTTTGGCCAAGACGTCACTTCCGTCCGTTACGGCGTGGATGGTAAGCCTGCGCCACCTTTTGAGCGTAGGGGCGACGGACGACTCTTGAGCACGGAACGTGATGACTCGTGTGCGAGGCTCGACAGGCAAGGACGGAAAGCCGTGCTGACAACGCAGTTCGCTTCCTCACCCCGCGGCGCACGGGAGGCGCGGCGCCATGCCGTGCGCCGCATGGAGGAGTGGGGTTACCCGCCGACGACCGACGCGTCGTGCACCGTGGCCCTCGTCGTCGGCGAACTCACCGCGAACGCCGTGCGGCACGGCCGCGTCCCGGGACACGGTTTCGGGCTGTGGCTCGACCTCGACACGGTGGCGGGCCTGATCCGTGTCGAGGTCGCGGACGCGGCCACCACGAGACGCCTGCCTGCCGCCCCGCCCTCGTCACACCCCGAGGGCGAGTCGGGCCGCGGCCTGCTGCTGGTGGACGTCCTGGCCACGCGCTGGGGCTGGACACCTCGTCATCCCGTCGGGAAGACGGTCTGGGCGGAGGTACCGGTCCGTACGGTAACCGGCGCGGGGCACCGGTGAGCCTCAGCGGGCAAGCCCCGACTCCCAGACCCAAGCGGCTATTTCCACCCGGTTGCGGACGCCGAGTTTGCTCTGGATGTTGGTGAGGTGGGTCTTCACCGTGCCCGCGCTGATGTGCAGGGCGGCGGCGATCTCCGTGTTGGTGTGTCCGCGGGAGACGAGGGCGGCGACCTCGGTCTCGCGCTGGGACAGGGGCGAAGGAGGACCGGCCGGGGACGCAGCGGCGGCGGGGCGGGCGAACTGCTGGAGCAGGCGGACCGTGATGGAGGGGCTGATGAGGGCCTCGCCGGAGGCGGCGGAGCGGACGGCCTCGGCCAGCAGGCGCGGCCCCGCGTCCTTGAGGAGGAAGCCGCAGGCGCCGTGGTGCAGGGCCTGGTGGACGTACTCGTCGTCGTCGAAGGTCGTCACCATGACGACTTTCGGGGTGTGCGCGGCCCCGGGACGGTGCAGGTGCCGCAGCGCCTCTATGCCGTTCAGCCGTGGCATGCGGATGTCCATGAGGACGACGTCGGGGCGGTGCAGCTCGGCCTGCTCGATCGCGGCGACCCCGTCGGCTGCCTGGGCGACGACCTCGATGTCGTCCTCGACGGCCAGGATCATGGCCATGCCGGTGCGGACGATCGTCTGGTCGTCCGCGAGAAGGACACGGATGGTCATCGGGTCACCTGTCGTGGTTGCCGTAGGGGGACCGGGAGTTCGAGTGCGACGTGCCAGCCGGACTCCGGGTCCGGGGCGGGCCCCGCGGTCAGCGTCCCCCCGGCGGCGTCGGTGACCTCGCGCAGGCCCCGCAGACCATAGCCGGTGCCGTCCGGCGTGTGGCTGTGCCCGTCGTTCGTGATCCGCGCGGTCACCCGGCGGCGGGAGACGTCCAGGTGCACGTGCGCGCCGGTGCAGTCGCGAGCGTGCTTGCGGATGTTCGTCAGGGCCTCCATGACCACGCGCTCCACGAGGTGGGCGGCGTCCGGGGGGAGGTCGTCGGCCGGGCCGGTCTCGGTGTAGCCGACCTCGGCCCCGGGCATCCGGCAGTCGGCGACGAGGGCGCGGACCCCGTCCGTGCCGGGTGCCCGGGTGCCCGGCACGGTGTCGTCGCGCAGGGCGCCGACCATCTTGCGCATGGCGGTCAGCGCTTCCGCTCCGGTGGTCTCGATCAGTTCCAGGGCATCGCCCACCGCCTGCGGTTTCTTCGTCGCGACGGCACGGGCACCCTGCGCCTGGACCACGATGCCCGATATGTGATGGGCGACGAAGTCGTGCAGGTCCCGGGCGAAGGCGAGGCGCTGGTCGAGTCTGATCCGCTCCTCGCGCTGCCGGCGGGAGGCGACGACCAGCCGGACGGTGAGGCCGGAGGCCAGGGCGCCGCTGGCCACCAGCGTCAGGACGAGCGCGACGATGCTGCTGCCCTCGTCCACCTCGATCACCAGCGGACGCAGGATGACGGCGGTCATGAGCAGCGGCAGGGCGACGGCGGTACCGGCCGGGGAGCCCCGCCGCGCCGTCACGTGCAGCAGCACCATCAGGGCGGCCGGCTCGAACAGGGTGTAGGTGTCGGAGGCCTGGTCCAGGAGGGCGGTACTGCCCGCCGCCATGCGCAGCCCGATCGAACAGGCCAGCGACACCAGGGCCACGCCGCACGCCGCCCACGCCAGCAGCGCGGAGGGCAGCCTGAGCGCCACGGCCGGCAGGGCGCCGGCCCCCGCCGCGGCCGCCGACAGGAACAGCAGGAGCCCGGTGCCCTGGAGCGCGAGGGTACCGATGCCGACGTCGATCAGCAGGGCCACGCCGAGGACGCAGAGCAGCAGGGCGCCGCCGACGAACCGGCCGACAGCCGCGGCGCGCGGTGATCTGAGCATGGTCAGCAATCTAGCCGCGCTCGCCCCCCGGCCCCCTCTGCCGAAAGTCGTAGCCGTCCGCCGAGGAATGGATCTTTCGGGAGATCCGCCGGACCTGGCCCGGGCCGGAAGCTGAACCACGTCAGCGCCGCTCGCCCCGACCGAAGGATCACCCCTCATGGACATCCGTTTCCAGGTGGCATCCACACCCGTCCTCGGCCCCGCGCTCGTCCTGTTCGCGGTCGTCACCGCCGTCCAGGTGTGGCGCGGTGCGTGGAACGTACGCCGCGCCCTGCTGCAGATGACCGCCGCCGTCTACGCCGCCGCCGTGCTGTCCCTGACGGTCTTCCCGCTGAACGTGACGTGGGGCGAGTACGCCAACCAGGCCCCCTGGATCGGCCAGATCAACTTCATCCCGCTGCTCACCGCGGACATCACCATGGTCCCCAACGTGATCATGCTGGTGCCGTTCGGCTTCCTGCTGCCCCTGATGTCCCGGCGCGCCACCTCACCGACGCGGGCGGCCCTGCTGACGGCGGCGGCCAGCCTGTCCATCGAAGCCGCCCAGCTGCTGTCGTACGTCGTCCTGAACAACGGCCGCTCCGTGGACGTCAACGACCTCCTCGCCAACACGCTCGGCGGACTCACCGGCTACTGCCTGGTGACCCTCGCCCTCCGCGCGCCCGCCCTCCGCGGGCCCCTCCTCGCGGCCTCACTGCCCCGCTCCGCGGCGCTGCAGGACGACCGCCGGCGCACGGCGACCGCCGACGGACCCCGACCGGTCCCGATCGCGGCGCCCGTCGTCCGACCCTGACCCACCCGCTCACCCGCTCACGAACACCCGTAACCACTCCGCGAAGGAAACCCACCATGATGAACCGCCGTCTGCGCAACGCCCTCGTCGTCACCGCCGCCGTCACCGCCGGATTCCTGACGACCGCCTGCGAGGAGGGCACGACCGACGCCGCTCCGGTCGCCGCGTCCGAGTCCTCCCCTTCGGCCGACGGAGCCAAGGCGAAGCCGACCGCGGACGCGGGTTCGGACTCGGAGGATGCGAACTCGGGCACCAGCCGCGCCACCGGTACGGGCGCAGGTACTGACTCCGCCGCGACGACCGAGAAGACCGAGAAGACGGGCAAGAGCGAGAGGACCGAGGAGGCCGGGGACAAGTCCGGCTACGGCCAGTCCTGCGGCACCAACGACCTGGACTGGGGTGCCAAGGCGATGACCCAGGCCGGCGGCTACTACCAGGTCAGCGTCAAGGCCAAGTCGGGCATCACCTGCGTCCTGCCCGGCGGCCTGCCCGTCATCGCCTTCGGCTCGGGCGGCACGCAGGCCGGTCCCGCCGAGCAGTCCGCCGGCGCCGAGATCACCCTCTCCGGCGGCAAGACGGTGTACGCCGGTGTCAGCCCGAAGACCACGAGCGGCGACGGCGGCACCGAGTACAGCACCGTCATCGTCTCCGTCAGCAATGACGACCCCAATCCCATCTCGCTCGAGGTCGGCAGCGTCCTCGTCGACCGGCCCGTCGTCACCAACTGGCACACCGACCCGCAGGCCGCCGTACCCTTCACCGCCTGACACCCGCCGGGTGACGGGGTGGCGCCGCACTCCGGCGTCACCCCGTTCCTCAGCTTCCCGCTCCTCAGCTCCCCGCCCGCAGCAGCGCCGCCACCAGCGGTCCCGCCGTGGAGCCGCCGTGGCCGCCCTGCTGGACGACTCCGGCGGCGGCCAGGTCGCCCTTCCACGCGAGGAACCAGCCGTTGGGCTTCTTCTGGCCGTCGACCTCCGCCGAGCCCGTCTTGGCGCCGATGTCACCGCCAAGGCCCGCCATCGCCTCGGCCGCCGTGCCGGCCGTCGCCGTGTACTGCATGACCTCGCGCAGCTGGGAGTGGGTGGCGGAGGACATCGTGCGGGTGGCGGTGGCGAGGGTGCGGTCGTCCACGGACGGGGCCACCAGGTACGGCTGCTTGAAGGCGCCCGTCTTGGCGGTGGCCGCCACCGAGGCCATGTTCAGCGGGTTCATGCGGACCCCGCCCTGGCCGATCAGCGAGGCGGCCATCGGGGCGTCGCTCTGCACCGGCACGGATCCGTCGAAGGACGAGACGCCGATGGCCCAGTTGTTCAGGCCGAGGCCGAAGACCTCCTGGGCCTCCTTGGTCAGGGAGTCGTCGTCCAGCTTCTTGGCCTGGGAGATGAAGGCCGTGTTGCAGGAGCGGGCGAAGCTCGCCTTGAAGGTGCCGCCCTTGATCTCGAACTTGTCGAGGTTCTGGAACTTCCAGCCGCCGTACGAGGAGAACTTCGGGCAGGGGTGGTCCTTGTTCGCCGAGGCCAGGCCCTTGTCGAAGAGCATCGCCGCGGTCACGACCTTCATCGTGGAACCGGGGGCGAGGGAGCCCTGGAAGGCGGTGTTGAAGTTCGGGTTGGAGTTGGCCACGGCGAGGATCTCGCCGGTCGAGGGACGCGTCACGACGAGCGAGGCCCGCTCCTTGGCCTTGACCTGCTCCTCGGCGGCCTTCTGCAGGGTCGGGCTGAGGGTCGTCCGCAGCTCCCCGGGGGTGCCCTCGCTCAGCTCCAGCAGCGTCTTGTCGGGCGCCTTCTCCTCGGTGGACTTCTTGGTGCCGCCCGCGCGCGAGGACTCCTCCGCGGACTCGGCCTCGGCCTCGGCCCCGGACTCGGACTTCTCCGACTCCGCGCGGATCACCCGCAGCTCCACCCCCGCCTTGCCCCCGGCCTTCTCGCCGTACTTCTCCCGCAGTCCGTCCAGCACGGTGGCCAGGGAAGGGTACGCCTCGGCCGTCAGCTCCCCGCCGTCCCGGTCGAGCGCCTTGACCGGGGGCGTGCCCGCCTCGCCCGTCACCAGCCGGTCGCCCTCCTCGAGGTCGGGGTGGACGACGGACGGCTGCCAGTCGACCACCGGCTCGCCGTCCCCGGCGGCCCGGACGACCGTCAGCGACGACCGGTAGGTCAGCGGCTTGCTGGTGTCCTCGTACGTGACCGTCCCCCGTACGGTGAAGGGGACCTCGTCGCCGGACCGGGTGCCGGGCGTCAGCGTGACGCCGGTGACGCGCGCGTCCTTCGTGAAGCCGGTCAGCGCGCTCCGGGCGGCCGTCGGCTCGTCCGTCGCGGCCGCCGCCTCCGCCACCGAGCCACCCTGCCACGCGGTCAGGAAGCCCGTCGCGGCCGTGGTGACCTCCTCCGCCGTCAGCGGGCCCGTCTTGGCGGCCTCGACGGCGGTCGTCGCCGACGCGTCCTCGGCACCGTCCCCGCCGAACAGGCTGTACGCGCCGAACGCGCCGCCGCCCACCACGGCCACGGCGACCAGCCCGCCCACGACGGCCGGCCGGTTCCTGCTCTTCTCCTCGGTGACGCGGGTGACGCGCCTTCTCTTGCCCACAGCTTTCCGTTCCTCCGCTGTCCCCAGGCCCCCGGTGCCCTCGCACTCCCCAACGAGAGCACCACCCTAGAGTCCCGGTACGACAGCGACGACGTCAGCCACCCGCTCGTAGCACAGCCGCGACAATAGGACCGGCGACCTCGCCGCCGCGGCCGCCCTCCTGGGCCATGGCCGCGGCCGCCACGTCGTCGCGGTAGCCGGTGAACCAGCTGTTGGCCGTCTCCTGCCCGTCGACCTCGGCGGAGCCGGTCTTGGCGCCGATGTTCCCGCTGAGCCCGGACATGGCCTGCGCGCCGCTGCCGCTGGTCGCGGTGCGGTTCATCATCTGGCGGAGCTGCTGCGCCGTGCTCGCCGGCAGGCCCTCGGCCTGCGCCAGTTCACGGTCGTCGAGGTCCTGCGCGACGATGACCGGCTGCCGGAACTGGCCCGTCATGGCGGTCGCGGTGACGGAGGCCATGTTCAGCGGGCTCATCTGCACCTTGCCCTGGCCGAGCATGTTGGCCGCGGTGTCGGGGCCGCCGGAGGCGGGGACCGAGCCGTCGAAGGTGGGGACGCCGACCTGCCAGTTGTTCGTGCTGCCGAGCCCGAACCGCTCCTCGGCCTCCTTGGTCAGGGAGTCCACCGCGACCTCGTCCGCGTACTTCACGAAGGCCGTGTTGCAGGAGCGGGCGAAGCTCTCCGAGAGGGTGGCCTGCTCGTCGGCGACCATGCCCTCCAGGTTGTGGAAGGTCGCGCTCTGCCACGTGGCGTCGTCCGGGCAGGGGGCCGGGCCGTCGGCCGTGGTGAGGCCGTTGTCGATGAGGGTGGCCGCGCTGACGATCTTCATCGTGGAGCCGGGTGCCAGCTGGCCGAGGAAGGCCGCGTTCCAGCCGTCCTCGCGGTGGTTGGCGACGGCCAGTACCTCGCCGGTGCTGGGCTTGACCGCCACCACCGACGACTCGTCGTACTGCTGCACCGCCTTCTCGGCCGCCGCCTGCGCCGTCGCGCTGATCGTGGTCGGCAGCCGGCCCGGCTCGCCCTCGGTGAGCGTGACCAGGGTGGTGTCGGCCTCGTCCTGCTGGCTCTCCCCGCGCCGGATCGTGAGCTCGACGCCGGGCGTGCCGCCCGCCTGCTCGCCGTACTTCTCGCGCAGCGCGTCCAGGATCGGCCCGAGGGAGGGGTACTTCTCCGCGGTCAGCACGGCCCCGTTGCGGTCCACGGCCTCGATGGGCGGCGCGGCGGCCTCACCGGTGACGAGGGTGTCGCCCTTGCCCTTCAGCTCGGGGTGCACGACGGAGGGCTCCCAGTCGACCAGCGCCTTGCCGGTGGTCTTCCCACGCACGACGGTCAGTTCACTGTCGTACGCGAGCGGCTCGCTCTTCCCCTCGTACGACACCGTCGCCTCCACCGAGAACGGCACGGTGTGCCCGGAGGTCGTACCCGGTGTGATCCGTACGTCGTCGATGTGGGCGACGTCGCGGTAGGCGGCCAGCAGGGCCCCGGCCTCCCCGGCGTAGTTCGTGAGCGACGCCGCCGTACTCCCGTCGCCCTTCTCCCAGGCCGCGAAGAACGCCTCGGACGTCTCCTTCACCTCGTCGGCGTCCGGCGGCCCGGACTTCACGACGGGCACACCCGGCCCCCCGCCCCCGCCCAAGGCGGACACGACGTTGAACGCGCCGTACCCGGCGGCCCCCACCATCGCGGCGAACACCCCGCCGATGATCGAGACCTTGACCCCCTTGCGCATCGCGCCCCTCCCCACGCACTGAACGCGTTTTCAACGAACCCCGGTCGTGCCCGCACTGTATGCGGCGGGAGTGAACCGTGGGAGGGGTGACCCCGTTTTCCCG
>NZ_JAVRHI010000287.1:0-18748 GCF_034105845.1 Streptomyces sp. CRN 30
CGGAGTGCGGGCGCGCCGGGGCTCGGGCCCGGCCAGCGCCTCCCCCAGCAGTCCCAGCTGCTCGCGCAGCAGCGCCACATCGGCCAGCGCGGCCCGGTGCTCGGCGGCGAACTCCGCGTCGTGCGTGGCGCCCTCGGGCGGCGGCTCGTCCGTGATCGCGGCCATCAGCGCGTCCACGGCGCCCTCGTGCTCGTGCCCGGCCACGTCACACCACCTCGTCCTCGTGCAGGCGGGTGCGCAGGGCGCGGACCGCCGAGTGGAGCCTGCTCTTGACCGTGCCCTCGGGGATGCCCAGCTCCTCGGCGATCCCGCGCACGGACAGGTCGGCGTAGAACCGCAGGACGAGCACCTGGCGCTGGGCGTCGGGCAGTCCGTCCAGACCGCGGGCGACGGCCAGCGAGAGCACGCTGGACTCCTCGTCGGAGGCGTGCGCCGGCTGCCGCAGCGCGGCCAGGCGCTCGCCGAGGCGTTCCTGACGGCGCTTGGCACGGTGCCAGTCCATCGCCAGGTTCGAGGCGACGACGGCCGCCCACGCCGACACGTCCCGCGGCGCCTCGCGTCCGCCCGCGGCCCGCTCCAGGAGCCGCAGGCGGACCTGCTGCACCCCGTCCGGCAGGTCCGCCTGCGGCACTCCGCCGAGCGCGAGCACCGCCCGCACCCGTCGCTCCTGGGCCGCGTCCAGGGGGTCGTCCACCGCTTGGACGACCCCCTGCCCGCGCCGGGCCCTTCTGCGCAGCACGACAGCCCCCTCCCCTCACCGCGTTTCCTCTACGACGCCGGGGGCGCGGGAAACGTTCGGCCCGCCCGGGGTCCTTTCACGCGGTACGCGCGCCGCGCGGGGCGGGTGTGACGCAGGACACGCATGGCGGGCGGGCGTCCGGGCAGGCGCGTGCCGGGTGAAGAGGCGGATCACGGGGGCCGAAGTGGAGTCGTACGTCACACCGGGACGCCGCACGCGCCCCCGCAGCCGGCGGCCCGTGGCCGTACGGCTTCCCGTCCGCGCGCCCCGGGGAGCGGGATCCTGCGGGCCGGGGCGCCCGATCGCGGCGAGCCTCCGTCCGCCGTGTCCCGCACCGGTGCCGTCCACCGCGCGGGCCACCGGACAAAGGATTGGACACGTGGGCCCGCGGACGACGCATGATGGAAAATCCAGGCTCATGCCATACGCACG
This sequence comes from Streptomyces sp. CRN 30, assembly GCF_034105845.1. Classification (NCBI taxonomy): domain Bacteria; kingdom Bacillati; phylum Actinomycetota; class Actinomycetes; order Kitasatosporales; family Streptomycetaceae; genus Streptomyces; species Streptomyces sp. CRN 30. The sequence goes on from NZ_JAVRHI010000287.1 coordinate 1,172, forward strand.
CAAAAGGGAGTCGCCGTGAGGGTCGGAATCGTCGGAGCCACCGGTCAGGTCGGCACGGTCATGCGCAGCATCCTCGCCGAGCGGGACTTCCCGGTCACCGAGCTGCGCCTGTTCGCCTCGGCCCGCTCGGCCGGTTCGGTGCTGGACGGCGTGACGGTGGAGGACGCCTCGGCGGCCGACTACACGGGCCTCGACATCGTGCTGTTCTCCGCGGGCGGCTCGACCTCCAAGGCGCTGGCCGAGAAGGTGGCCGCCCAGGGCGCCGTCGTGATCGACAACTCCTCGGCCTGGCGCCGCGACCCCGAGGTGCCGCTGGTCGTCGCCGAGGTGAACCCGCACGCGGTGGCCGTACGCCCCAAGGGCATCATCGCCAACCCGAACTGCACGACGATGGCCGCGATGCCGGTGCTGCGCCCGCTGCACGCGGAGGCCGGCCTTCAGGCGCTGGTCGTCGCCACGTACCAGGCGGTCTCCGGCTCCGGGCTGGCGGGCGTCGCGGAGCTGCACGGGCAGGCCCAGAAGGTGATCGCGGACGCGGACAGGCTGACCCACGACGGCGGGGCGGTCGACTTCCCCGAGCCGCAGGTGTACCAGCGCCCGATCGCGTTCAACGTGGTCCCGCTGGCCGGGGCGATCGTCGACGACGGCCGACACGAGACCGACGAGGAGCAGAAGCTCCGCCACGAGTCCCGCAAGATTCTGGAGATCGAGGACCTGAAGGTCTCCGGCACCTGCGTGCGCGTCCCGGTCTTCTCCGGCCACTCCCTCCAGGTGAACGCCCGCTTCGCGCGCCCGGTGAGCGTCGAGCGCGCCACCGAGCTGCTCGGCGGCGCCCCCGGCGTGGCCCTCTCCGACATCCCGACCCCGCTCCAGGCGGCGGGCCAGGACGCCTCCTACGTCGGCCGCATCCGCGCCGACGAGACGGTGGAGAACGGCCTCGCGCTGTTCATCTCCAACGACAACCTCCGCAAGGGCGCGGCCCTGAACGCGGTGCAGATCGCGGAGCTGGTCGCGGCGGAGCTGAAGAGCTGACGTCGGCCGGTCACGTGAGTGAGGGCGCCCGCCGATTCAGGCGGGCGCCCTCACTACGCTCCGTGGAAGGATGGCGCAACGCACACATACCGAGGAGATGACCGCGTGCCTGGCACAAACCTGACCCGTGAAGAGGCGCAGCAGCGGGCGAAGCTGCTCACCATTGACTCGTACGAGATCGATCTCGACCTCTCCGGCGCGCAGGGTGGGGGCACCTCCCGCTCGAGCGCAGCCGAGAGTGGGGGAGGCACCTTCCGGTCCGTGACCACGGTCCGTTTCGACGTGGCCGAGACCGGCGCGGAGTCCTTCATCGACCTCGTGGCCCCGACCGTCCACGAGGTGACCCTCAACGGCGACGGCCTCGACCCCGCGGAGGTCTTCGCGGACTCCCGCATCGCCCTGCCGGGGCTGCTGGAGGGGCGGAACGTCCTCCGTGTCGTCGCCGACTGCGCGTACACCAACACCGGCGAGGGCCTGCACCGCTTCGTCGACCCGGTGGACGACCAGGCGTACCTGTACACCCAGTTCGAGGTGCCGGACGCCCGCCGGGTGTTCGCGAGCTTCGAGCAGCCGGACCTGAAGGCCACGTTCCAGTTCACCGTGAAGGCGCCGGAGGGCTGGACCGTGGTGTCCAACTCGCCGACCCCCGAGGCCAAGGACAACACCTGGGTCTTCGAGCCCACGCCGCGCATCTCCACGTACATCACCGCGCTGATCGCGGGCCCGTACCACTCGGTGCACAGCGTGTACGAGAAGGACGGGCAGAGCGTGCCGCTGGGCATCTACTGCCGTCCCTCGCTCGCCGAGTTCCTGGACGCGGACGCGGTCTTCGAGGTGACGCGGCAGGGCTTCGAGTGGTTCCAGGAGAAGTTCGACTACGCCTACCCGTTCGCCAAGTACGACCAGCTCTTCGTGCCGGAGTTCAACGCGGGCGCGATGGAGAACGCGGGCGCGGTGACCATCCGTGACCAGTACGTCTTCCGGTCGAAGGTGACGGACGCCGCGTACGAGGGCCGTGCCGCGACGATCCTGCACGAGCTGGCCCACATGTGGTTCGGCGACCTGGTCACCATGGAGTGGTGGAACGACCTCTGGCTGAACGAGTCGTTCGCCACCTTCGCCGAGGTCGCCTGCCAGGCGTACGCGCCGGACTCGCGCTGGCCGCACGCCTGGACCACCTTCGCCAACCAGATGAAGACCTGGGCGTACCGGCAGGACCAGCTCCCGTCGACGCACCCGATCATGGCGGAGATCAACGACCTGGACGACGTCCTCGTCAACTTCGACGGCATCACGTACGCCAAGGGCGCGTCCGTGCTGAAGCAGCTCGTCGCGTACGTCGGCATGGACGAGTTCTTCCGGGGCGTGCAGGCGTACTTCAAGCGGCACGCGTACGGCAACACGCGCCTGTCGGACCTGCTGGGCGCCCTGGAGGAGACCTCCGGCCGCGACCTGAAGACCTGGTCGAAGAAGTGGCTGGAGACGGCCGGCATCAACATCCTGCGCCCGGAGATCGAGACCGACGCGAGCGGCGTCATCACCTCCTTCGCGGTCCGCCAGGAGGCCCCCGCCCTGCCCGCCGGCGCCAAGGGCGAGCCGACGCTGCGCCCGCACCGCATCGCGGTCGGCTTCTACGACCTCGACGCGAGCGGGAAGCTGGTCCGCGGAGAGCGCGTCGAGCTGGACGTGGACGGCGAGCTGACCGCCGTACCGCAGCTGGTGGGCAAGGCCCGCCCGGCGGTGGTGCTCCTCAACGACGACGACCTGTCGTACGCGAAGGTCCGCCTCGACGAGCAGTCCCTCGCCTTCGTCACCGAGCACCTCGGCGACTTCGCGGAGTCCCTCCCCCGCGCGCTGTGCTGGGCGTCCGCCTGGGACATGACGCGTGACGGCGAGCTCGCCACCCGCGACTACCTGTCCCTGGTGCTCTCCGGCATCGGCAAGGAGTCCGACATCGGCGTCGTGCAGTCGCTGCACCGGCAGGTCAAGCTGGCGGTCGACCTGTACGCCGACCCGGCGGCCCGCGAGACGCTGCTGACCCGGTGGACCGAGGCCACGCTGGCCCACCTGCGGTCGGCCGAGGCCGCCTCGGACCACCAGCTGGCCTGGGCGCGCGCCTTCGCCGCGACCGCGCGCACGCCGGAGCAGCTGGACCTGCTGGAGGCGCTGCTCGACGGCTCGCAGACGGTCGAGGGGCTGGCCGTCGACACCGAGCTGCGCTGGGCGTTCGTGCAGCGCCTCGCCGCCGTGGGCCGCCACGACGAGGCGGAGATCGCCGCCGAGTACGAGCGTGACCGGACCGCGGCGGGCGAGCGCCACGCGGCCTCGGCCCGGGCCGCGCGCCCGACCGAGGAGGCCAAGGCGGAGGCCTGGGCATCCGTCGTCACCTCCGACAAGCTGCCGAACGCCGTGCAGGAGGCGGTCATCGCGGGCTTCGTCCAGACCGACCAGCGGGAGCTGCTCGCCCCGTACGCGGAGCGGTACTTCGAGGCCGCCAAGGAGGTCTGGGACTCCCGCTCCCACGAGATGGCCCAGCAGATCGTCGTCGGTCTGTACCCGTCGGTCCACGTCTCCGCGGACACCCTCGACCGCACGGACGCCTGGCTGACCGCCACCGACCCCAGCCCGGCCCTGCGCCGGCTCGTCTCCGAGTCCCGCGCGGGCGTGGAGCGGGCCCTGAGGGCGCAGGAGGCGGACGCGGCGGCGACGCAGGCGTAAGCAGTCACCGCGCAGGTGAAGGGCGCCCGGTGGTTCACCGGGCGCCCTTTCCCGTGCCCAGCAGCAGCCGGGCCAGCCGCAGCATGGCGTGGACGTGCAGGGCGGTCTGCCGGCGGACGGGCAGCCAGCGGGCCCCGAAGGAGGTCTCCAGCTCCCGGGACCACCGCCGCACCAGGTCGTCGAGCGCGTCCGCGGCGACCGGGTCGGCGGGCGGCTCGCCGAGGGTCTGGCGCAGCATCGCCGCCGCGCGCAGGGGGACGCGGCGGGCCGCGATGTCGAGGGAGACGGAGTTGCCCACGGTGGTGGCGAGTCCGATCCCGCCCAGGTCGTCGGCGAGGTAGCTCTTCCAGGTGTGCACGATGGCGGGGCCGACGCCGAGCAGTTCCCGGGCGGCCGCGTCGTACGGCAGCAGCGCGGCGGGGACCGGGCCGCGCGGGCCGGGGTCGGGGCCGAGGACCGCCTCCACCTGTTCGCCGCGTTCCAGCAGGGTCCGGCCGACCCGGGCGATCTGTACCTCGGGCTCGGCCGTGCGCCGGGGGTCGCCCACGGCGTCCACCGCCCACATCGGGGCCTCGATCACCGCCGAGACGGTGCCGTGGCGCATGGGGTAGGTCCAGGTCAGCTCCGAGAGGTAGCCGGACACGTCGCGTTCGCCGGGCGCGGCGCCGGACAGCACCAGGATGCCGGGGCCCTCGACGAACCAGTCCAGGCAGTCGAAGGGCCGGTGCTCCAGCGGGATCCGCAGGTTCGCGGCCAGCTCGTGGAAGGTGCGGGCCGCCCCGGGGACCGTACGGGTCAATTGCAGGAACGTTCCGCCGGCTTCGATGCCGTGCAGCGAGAACTGGACGGCGGGGCGCAGTTCGTCGAGCAGGTCCACGAGCGCGTCGGACTCGGGCAGGGGCGCCCGTGCCCGCTGTCCGGCGGGGCGGGACTCCGGCTGCCGGGTGAACTGCTGCCGGTAGAAGTGCCGGTAGTAGCGCTCGACGCGCCACCCCCCGCGGGGCCAGCCGTGCCGTTCGCTGAGCGCCATGCCGTCGGGGTCCAGGCAGAGCAGGAGGTGCCAGGTGCAGTCGAGGGCGTCGAGCAGGGCCGGGTCGAGGGCGAACCGTTCGGCGAGCCGGAGCGCGGAGGCGCCGCCGACCGGCTCGTTGGAGTGGGCGCCGGCGACCGTGAGCACGTGCCGCCGTCCGCGCCCGGCGGACAGGAGCCACAGCGGACGGCCCGCGCGCGAGGTGCCGACGGCGCCCAGCCGCAGCAGGCCGGGATGGGCCGCGACCAGCCGCTCGGCGTGCCGGGCGAGCTCGTCGACGGTGGGGTAGAGCCCTGCGGTGGTGGTGAGGTCACCTGGGGGGAGCGCGGGCGCGGGACCGGCGGTAGCAGCCACGCCAACTCCTTCGCCGGAAACGGATGGTGGTGTTCCGGGACGGTCATGAGCGGGTCCTGCCCAAGGCTCGGCTGGCCGGTCGGGGGGTGTCAACCCCGCGTCCCGGCGCGGCGGCCGGCTCCGGCGGCGGCCCGGCGGCCGTACGGGGCCCCAGCTGCCCGAGCACCGTCGCCCCGAACGCCAGCGCCATGCCCGCCAGCTGGACGGGTGTCAGCGCCTGGCCGAGCGCGGCCCAGCCCACGACGGCCGCGGTGAGCGGGGAGAGCGGTCCGAGGAAGGTGACCTGGGTCGCGGTGAGCCGCCCGATGCCGCGGAACCAGAGCCAGTACGCGATTGCCGTGTTCGCCAGCGCGAGGTACAGGTACCCGCCGGCCGCGCGGCCGTCCAGCGCGGGCGGGGCCCCCTCCACCAGCAGGGCGAGGGGCGCGATGAACAGCCCGCCCGCGGTCAGCTGCCAGCCGGTCAGCGCGAGCGGGCCGACGCCCTCCGGCCGGCCCCAGCGCTGGGTGAGCACCGTGCCGGTGGACATGCAGGCGGTGGAGGCGAGGGCCGCCAGGACGCCGACGGTGTCCAGCGCGCCCGCCGCCCGGAGGACGACGAGGCTCACCCCGAGGGCCGCGGCGACCCCGGTGAGCAGGGTGCTTACGGTCGGGCGTTCGCCCAGCAGCACGGCGGCCAGCCCCGCGACGAACAGCGGCCCGACCGAGCCGACGACCGCGGCCGTGCCGCCCGGCAGCCGGTAGGCCGCGAGGAACAGCAGCGGGAAGAAGGCGCCGATGTTGAGCGCGCCCAGCACCGTGGCCCTGCCCCACCAGGCGCCCCGGGGCAGCACCCGGGCGAGGGCGAGCAGCAGCAGCCCGGCGGGCAGGGCCCGCACCGTCGCCGTGAACAGGGGCCGGTCCGCCGGGAGGAACTCGGTGGTGACGGCGTAGGTGGTGCCCCAGGAGACGGGGGCGAGGGCGGTGAGGAGGACGAGGGTGACGCGGCGGTTCGCGGCCATGGGGCGCCCTTCGCGGGGACGGGGACAGGTGCGGGCGGCTCGGTCGATCACTGACAAGTAGCTTAGCGCTAAGCAACTTGCCGTCAAGCCACTTAGTTGCGGGCGACCGGCAGCCGACGGATACTCGCCCCATGGAGCAGCCTTCCAAGGACCCCGTCGACGCGATCATCGACCAGTGGGCGGTGACCCGGCCCGACCTGGACACCACCGCGATGGAGGTCTTCGGGCGGATCTACCGGCTCTCGCGGGCCCTGGGCGACCGCATGGAGAAGGCGTACGCGCGGCACGGCATCGCGCGCGGCGAGTTCGACGTCCTGGCCACCCTGCGGCGCTCGGGTCCCCCGCACACCCTCTCGCCCCGGCAGCTGTCGGCCACGCTGATGCTCACCACCGGTGGCATGACCGGCCGCCTGGACAAGCTGGAGCGCGCGGGGCTGCTCCGCCGCTCCCCCGACCCGCACGACCGGCGGGGGCTCCGGGTGACCCTCACGGACGAGGGGCTGCGACTGGTGGACGAGGCGGTCGTCGACGGGCTGGCCGTCCAGACGGAGGCGCTCTCCCACCTGGACGAGGAACAGGCCGGCCACCTGGCCGACCTGTTGCGCACGCTGGTCCGGGGCACCGGCGCCTAGAAACCCTCCTGGCGCCCCGCCCCGGCGGCGGCCAGCGCCGCCCGGACGGCCCGGCCGTCGGCCGCCCCGTCCTCCGCCGCCCAGGCCACGTAACCGTCGGGGCGCACGAGCACGGTCGTGCGCCGTCCGCTCGCCCAGCTCTCCACCGCGAGACGGGCGCCCGGAGCGGGGAGCTCCGCCGCGTCCCGGTGCGGCGGCTGCGGGGTGATGAGCACGAACCGGCCGCCGCGCAGCGCCTCGTACAGCCGGCCGCCCTTCAGCGCGACGTCCGGGACCCGGGTGCCGACGAGGCGGTGGGAGCCGCGCGGGGCGGCGTACCCGTATCCGATGGCGCTGATCCGGCCGAGCATCCTGGCGCGCGCGGGGCCGGACCGGTCGAGGAGCGCGGTGAGCGCACCCCGCAGCGCCAGCGTCCACGGGCGCTTGGCCATGGCGAGCCGGACGATCCCGCCGCTGATGCGGAGCACGGACTCGCCGACGGGGTGACGTTCGTCCTGGTAGGTGTCCAGCAGGGCGGGCTCCGCGCGCCCGTCGAGGACCGCCGCGAGCTTCCAGCTCAGGTTGGCCGCGTCCTGGAGCCCGGTGTTCATGCCCAGGCCGCCGGCCGGGCTGTGGACGTGCGCGGCGTCCCCGGCGAGCAGGACGCGGCCCACCCGGTACGCGGGGACCTGCCGCTCGTCGCTGTGGAAACGGGACATCCAGCGGGCGTCGTGCATGCCGTAGTCGCGGCCGAGGGCGCGCCGGGCGATCGCCCGGACCTCGTCGAGCCCGAGCGGCTCGCTCTCGGGGACGTCGCGCCGGCGGTCCCAGCCGATGACCCGGTGGTAGCCGTCGCCGAAGGGGGCGACGAAGGCGAAGGCGTCGCCGACGGCGTTCGCGGTCAGCGGGCCCTCGGGCGCCTCGTCGAGCAGCACGTCGGCAAGGACGACGGAGCGGATGACCGCCCGGCCGGGGAAGGGCAGGCCGACCGCCTCGCGTACGGCGCTGCGGTGCCCGTCGGCCCCGACGGCGTACGCGGCGGTCAGTTCCGCCCGCCCGCCGTCCGGGCCCGTGACCCGCACGGTGACCGCGTCGGCGTCCTGGACCACTCCCGTCACCTCGGTCCCGTACCGGAACCGTACCCCCGCCTCGGCCGCACGCCGCTCCAGCACCTTCTCCACCTCGTACTGCGGGATCACGAGGATGTGCCGGAAGCGGGACGGCAGGCGGTCGAACCGGATGGTGAGCCTGCCGAAGAGGCGGGCGCGGTCCGCCGGGCGGCCGATCGCCTCCAGTTCGTCGGCGAGCCCGCGGGCATCGAGCTGCTCCAGGGTGCGGGCGTGCACGGCGAAGGCACGGGACAGGTTGCTGATGCCGGGCGGACGCCGCTCGACCAGCGTGACGTCGACGCCCGCGGCGGCCAGGTCGCCGGCGAGCAGCAGGCCGGTGGGACCGGCGCCGACGACGATCACGTCGCGCGGTGCCGCGACGGAATGGATGGTGCCGGTCATGACGGCCTCCTCCCGTCGGCCAACACCTGTTGGCCAACGCCTGTTCACCAACGTACGGCGGCCCCGCTGGACCGTCAACAAGCGTTGGCCTACGTTTGTGGGCATGGTCGACACCCCGCCCGTCACCCCGGCCCGCCGCTCCGACGCGACGCGGGGCGCGATCCTCGCCGCGGCACGCGAGCGGTTCGCCGCCGACGGCTACGAGCGGGCCACCATCCGCGCGATCGCGCGGGACGCGGGGATCGACCCGTCGATGGTGATGCGGTACTACGGCTCCAAGGAGGGGCTGTTCGCCGCGGTCCTCGACGTCGACCTGCGGCTGCCCGGGATGGAGGGGGTGGGTCCCCGGGAGGCCGGCCGGGTCCTGGTGAGCCACTTCCTCGACCTGTGGGAGGAGAACCACGACGTCCTCACCGCGATGCTGCGCGTCGGGGTCACCAACCGTGCGGCCGCCGAGGGCATGCAGGGCGTCTTCCGCGACCAGATCGTGCCCCTGGCCCGCCGGGTGTGCCCCGATCCCGGGCAGGCCGCGACCCGGGCCGCGCTCACCGCGTCACAGATGCTGGGCCTGGCCCTCACCCGCTACGTCCTGCGCCTGCCGCCCACCGTCGCCCTGACCCGCGAGGAGATCGTGCGGTGGCTGGGCCCGACGGTGCAGCGCTACCTCACGGCACCGGACCCCGGCTGACGGGCCGACGGGCCGACGACACGCCGAGGGCACCCACCTCGCACACGCGGTGCGGTGGGTGCCCTGGAGAGACAGCGTCGGCGCGGCCGTCAGGCCTTGACCGGGGCCTTGCCCTTGACCTTCGGCTCACGGTCCGTCGACCGGTCCAGGACCATGACCAGGCCCGCGATCACCGCGAACAGGACGATCGGCGCCACGACGAACAGGCCCACCGTCTCGATCACGCTCAGACCGGTTCCCGGGTCGTCACCGTCGTCACGCGTCAGCGCGAGCGCGGGGGACGACATGAGCAGCATCATCAGCGTCGTACCGGCGGCCAGGGCGCCGGCGCGCAGGGCGTTCTTCTTGTCCACAGTGCCAAGTTAGCGAACGCCGGTGCGAACCGCGCGCCCGGGGTGCCGTATGGACTCAGTCTCCCCCCACGGGCCCCTCCTTCACCCCCCGCCCCCGGACCACCTCCACCAGCGCGTGCAGCCGGGGCGAGGCCGCCAGTTCCTCCAGGCTGACCGGGCGGCCGGCGGCGTCGGCGACGGGCAGGCGCCAGTTCGGGTACTGGTCCCAGGTGCCCGGCAGGTTCTGCGGCCGGCGGTCACCGACCGTGTCGGGCAGCCAGAGGCCGACCAGGCGGGCCGGAGTGCGCAGCAGGAAGCGGTGGACCGCCTGGATCTCGGCCTCCTCCGACGCGGCGCAGATGCCCCCGCTCGCCCCCTCCAGCAGGCCCAGCCGGGAGAGCAGGGCCAGCCACTCCCCCGTGTCGGCGGCGGCAGCGGCGCGCTCCTCGTCCAGCGGGCGGGTCAGCAGGCCGAGGCGGGCGCGGAGTTCGACGTGGTCGCCGGTGAGCCGGGAGGCCGTCGACGGCAGGTCATGGGTGGTCGCGGTGGCCAGGCACCCCGCCCGCCAGCGCTCGGGCGGCAGCGGCAGCCCGTCGCCCTCCCAGTCGCGTTCGAACCACAGCACCGACGTGCCCAGCACGCCCCGGGCGTCGAGCGCCTCGCGCACCCCCGGCTCGACCGTCCCCAGGTCCTCGCCGATCACCAGCGTCCCGGCCCGGGATGCCTCCAGCACGAGTATCGCCAGCATGGCCTCGGCGTCGTAGTAGACGTACGTGCCCTCGGTCGGCGGCTGCCCCTGGGGCACCCACCACAGCCGGAACAGGCCCATCACGTGGTCGATGCGCAGGGCGCCCGCGTGCCGCAGCAGGGCCCGCAGCAGCCGGCGGTAGGGGACGTAGCCGGAGGCGGCCAGCCGGTCGGGGCGCCACGGGGGCAGGCCCCAGTCCTGGCCGAGGGCGTTGAAGGCGTCCGGGGGCGCGCCGACCGACATGCCCGCGGCGAAGTACTCCTGCTGCGCCCAGGCGTCGGCCCCGTCCGGGTGGACGCCCACGGCCAGGTCGTGCACGAGCCCCACCGGCATCCCGGCGTCGCGCGCGGCGCGCTGGGCGGCGGCGAGCTGTTCCTCGGTGAGCCAGGCGAGCCGGCAGTGGAAGTCGACGCGGTCCATCAGCCCGGCCCGCGCGCGGGCCGTCTCGGGCGAGCGCGGGTCACGCAGGCCGGCGGGCCAGCGCCGCCAGTCGGAGCCGTGCACCTCGGCGAGCGCACTCCAGGTGGCGTGGTCCTCCAGGGCCTCGCCCTCCTCGGCGAGGAAGTCGCAGTACGCGGCCCGCCGGCCGGGCCCCAGCGGCACCGCGCACACGAGTTCCAGCGCCTCGCGCTTGATCTCCCACACGGCGTCCCGGTCGATCAGCTCCCCCGCGTCGAGCACGGACGCGCGCAGCCGCGCGGCCCGGTCCAGCAGCCCGCGGAGCCGCTCGCGGTCTTCGGCGTACGCGTACTCGGGAACGTCCTCGACGCGCAGGTGCACCGGGTCCGGGTAACGGCGCGAGGAGGGCCGGTACGGGGAGGGGTCGGTCGGAGTGCCGGGCACGGCCGCGTGCAAGGGGTTGACCTGGACGAAGCCCGCGCCGAGCGCCCGCCCGGCCCACGCCGAGAGCTCCGCGAGGTCACCGAGGTCGCCCATGCCCCAACTGCGCCGGGAGAGCAGGGAGTACAGCTGGACGAGGATCCCGTACGCGCGTCCGGGCGGCGCGGGCAGCTCCGGCGGGGCGACGACGAGGTGGGCGGCGGCGGTACGGCCGTCGGGCGCGGTGGCACGGAGGGCGTGCACGCCGGGGGGCAGGTCCTCGGCGGTGGAGCGGAGTTCGCCCTGCTCGGTCTCGATCCGCAGACGGGTACCGGCGGGCAGGCCGGCCAGGGCGAAGGGCGCGCGGCCGGCCCAGCACACCACGGTGGGCGGCAACAGCCGTTCGAGCGCTTCCTGTTCACGGGCGGTCAGGGCGTCCCGTACGGCCTGCGGGCCGTGCGCGTCGACGCCGAGCGCGGCGAGGGCGGCGACGACCGCGCTCCCGGAGGCGGCGACGGTACGGCCCGGGGACGGACTGTAGGAGGTGGCGACACCGTACAGACGGGCCAGCCGGGACAGCGGGGTCTCGTCCTCCATGTCCTCCATCTACACCCCCGAGGGATCGGCGCCCCAGGCCGCACCCGCGGGTGTCGGCTCGCTGGTCAGGGGCACGCTGTCGGTGAGGGGCGGCTCACTGGTGAGCGGTTCGGCGTCGGGCAGCGGGGGTTCGCTCGTCAGCGGCGTCTCGAAACAGGCACCCTCCGCGCTGAAGGCGCACACGTGGTGCTCGGGGTCGGCGGACGGCTCCGCCACGGGTTTGGAACGAGCCGGAACCGGAAGGCGTGCGGCCACGGGGGCCTCCTTGTCGTCGTACGGCTGGGCGGGTCACCGGCAGCCCTACCCCGTGGGCGACGCGCCAGACGTTACCGGGCGGGCAACGTGGCGCTGGTCACACACCCTCCGTCGCACCTCTGTCACCGCGCGTGCAAGTCGGGGCGATTCTGGCACATCGACCACGCCCGTTGACACTGCGACCACGCGAATGGTGGGCTCATGGCCGCTCCGACGCGGGAACCCATGCCTGAACGGATGCCCGGCGAGCGGCGTACGGAACGAGGACCAGGGGAGGAGGGGCCGTGCGACACCGGTACGGAAAGGGAGCGGCGGCCGTCGCGATCGCCGTGGTGGCGGGTGCGCTGGGCGGGGCTTCCCCCCTGACGGTGCCGACCGCGCGGACGGCCGCGCCGGACACCTCCGCACGGCCCGCGCCGGCGGCCGTACCGGACTCCCCGCGGCCCTCCACCGCGGCCCCGGACACGGACACGGCCGCGCCCTCCGGGCAGCGGTCCACTCCCGCCCCGGACCGGCCGGCCCCGCACGGCACCGTCCCCGCCGTCTGGCCGCGTCCGCAGTCCTTGAGCGCGAACGGCGCCGGGGTGGCGGTCACCGAGGAGGTCGTGCTGGTCGCGGACGCGTCGGCCGATCCCCACGCCGTCGACGTACTGCGGGAGTTGCTGCTGGGGGCCGGGGCCCGCGAGGTCACCACGGTCCGCGAGGGGGCCGCGCTGCCGGCCGGCGCCCTGGTGGTGCGGGCGGGCGAGGAGGCCGCGGACGGCGCGGCTGCCCCGGACGCGGAGCGACACGTGGAGCGGCACGCGGAACGGCACGTGGAGCGGCACGTGGAGCGGGCCCTCACCGCCCTGGGCGCCGAGCCCCGTGCCGATCTGCCCTCCGGCGGCTACCGCCTTGCCGTCGGCCGGGTCGGGAAGCACGACACCGTGGCCCTCGCCGGGGTGGGTGAGGACGGCCTGTTCCACGCCGCGCAGACACTGCGCCGGCTGGTCACCGAGGGCGCGTCCGGCGCGGACGGCACCCGGCGGATCGCGGGCGTCGTGGTCCGCGACTGGCCCGGCACGGCGGTGCGCGGCGTCTCCGAGGGCTTCTACGGCACCCCGTGGACGGCGGAACAGCGCCTGGCGCAGCTGGACTTCATGGGCCGCACCAAGCAGAACCGCTATGTCTACGCCCCGGGTGACGACCTCCACCGCCAGGCCCGCTGGCGGGAGCCCTACCCGGCCCGGCAGCAGGCCGAGTTCCGGGAGCTGGCGGAGCGGGCGGACCGCAACCACGTCACCCTGACCTGGGCGGTGGCTCCGGGGCAGGCGATGTGCTTCTCGTCGGCGGACGACGTCCGGGCGCTCACCCGGAAGCTGGACGCGATGGCGGAGCTGGGCTTCCGGGCCTTCCACCTCCAGTTCCAGGACGTCAGTTACACCGAGTGGCACTGCCGGGCGGACGCCGAGGAGTTCGGCACCGGACCCGGGGCGGCGGCGCGCGCCCAGGCCCGGGTCGCCGACGCGGTCGCCCGGCACCTCGCCGCACGGCAGCCGGAGGCGGCGGAGCTGACCGTGATGCCGACCGAGTACTACCAGGACGGCCCGACCGAGTACCGCGACGCCCTGACGGCGGCGCTGGACGACGGGATCCAGGTGGCGTGGACGGGCATCGGTGTGGTGCCGCGGACGATCACCGGGGAGGAGGTCGCCCGCACCCGGGCCGCGTTCGCCGGCCACCCGCTGGTCACGGTCGACAACTACCCGGTCAACGACTACGCCCAGGACCGCGTCTTCCTCGGTCCCTACACCGGCCGCCAGCCCGCCGTCGGCAGCGGTTCGGCGGCCCTCCTCGCCACCGCGATGCAGCAGGCCGAGGCGTCCCGCATTCCCCTGTTCACCGTCGCGGACTACGCCTGGAACCCGCGTTCCTACCGGCCCGAGGAGTCCTGGCGGGCCGCGATCGACGACCTCGCGCAGGGCGACCCGGACCGCGCCGAGGCGCTCACCGCGCTGGCGGGCAACACCGCCTCGTCCGTGCTCGGCTCCACCGAGTCGGCGTACCTGCGCCCGCTCCTCGACGACTTCTGGCAGGCCCGGACGGCCACGGACCGCGCCGCCGCGGAGCGGCGGCTGCGGGCCGCGTTCACGGTGCTGCGCGAGGTCCCGGACCGGCTGGCGGGCTCCCCGCTCGCCGCCGAGGTCGAGCCCTGGACCGGGCAGCTGGCGCGCTACGGCGAGGCGGGCGAGGGCGCCCTCGCGATGCTCCGCGCACAGGAGGGCGACGACGCCACGGCGGCCTGGGCGGCGTACCGGTCCGTCAAGGAGCTGCGGGCCAGGCTCGGCGAGACGCGGGCGACGGTCGGCGAGGGCGTGCTGGACGCGTTCCTCGACCGGGCCGTGCGGGCGTACGACACCTGGGCGGGGCTCGACCACGCGATCGGGACGGGCGCTCCGGAAGAGGAAGAGGCAGGGGCCGGGGACGGCCGCTTCGGCCGGGTCCGTACCCTCACCGCGGTGACGGTGCTCGCCGAACCCGGTACGGACGGGACGGTCGAGGCGCACGTGCCGGGCGAGGGCTGGCGGCCCCTCGGCACCCTCGCCCGCGGCGGCGCGACGGAGATCCGGCCGCGGGAGGCCGTACGGGCGGACGCCCTGCGGGTGACCGGCGGCCCCGTGCGCCACCTCGTGCCCTGGTACGCGGACGAGCCGGCCGTCTCCCTGGAGCTGACGAACCCGGAGACGGACGTGGAACTCGGGGGCGAGCGGACGGTCACGGCCCGGCTGACCTCCGGGCGGCCCACGGACGTCCCCGCGCGGCTGACCGCACGGGCGCCCGCGGGCATCAAGGTGAAGGTCCCGTCCCGGACGACCGTGCCGCGCGGCACGGCGGTCGACGTACCGGTGAAGGTGACGGTACCCGCCGGGACACCTTCGGGCACGTACGAGGTCGAGGTGGCGCTCGGCGCCGGGGAGACGCGCACGCTCACCGTGCGGGCCTTCCCCCGTACGGCCGGCGACGACCTCGCGCGCGGGGCGGCGGCGACCTCCTCGGCGGACGAGACCCCGGACTTCCCCGCGACGGCGGCGGGCGACGGCGACGCGGGGACCCGCTGGTCGTCCCCCGCCGAGGACGGTGCCTGGTGGCAGACGGAGCTGCCCCGGCCCGTACGCCTCGGCCAGGTGGTGCTGCACTGGCAGGACGCGTACGCGGCGGAGTACCGCGTCCAGGTCTCGGCCGACGGCCGCACCTGGCGCACGGCGGCGGCCGTACGGCACGGCGGGGGCGGCCGTGAGGCGATCCGCATGGACGAGCGGGACGTCCGCTTCGTACGGGTGCAGGGCGTCGAACGGGCCACGGAGTACGGTTACTCGCTGTGGTCGGTGGAGGCGTACGCGGTGGCGGAGGAGGCGCGGGGGGACCGCTGAACCCCGACTCCGACGGCCGCCCGGAGCGCACGACGTACCGCTCGACGGACGCCGTGGCGCGCGCCACGGCGCCGCTGCCGGCCGCCCAGGTGGCCGCCGGAGTGCCGTACCGGGTGCTCGGCCGGGCCCTGCTGCTGGAGACGGCGCTGCCGCTGCTCCTCCCGGCGCTGCTCGCGGCCGCCGGCGGCATGGCGATCGGCACGGGGTACGCCGGACTCGCCGCCGGGAGCGACTGCGTGCCGTACACCGCGCTGCTGGTGCCGCTCTGGTCCGCGCGGCCTGCCTGCCGGCCGCGGCCACCTCGCTGCCCCTCCTGCGCCGCACGGTGCGCCCGGCGGAGCTGCGGTACGTGTGAGGGGGTGCCCGGGCTCCCCGGGCACCCCCCCACGGAACGCTCGCCTACTTCGTCGTCGGCACGATCGGCGAGGCCGCCACCGACTGCGGGGACGTGGCGGAGGCGTACGCGGACGGGGCCGCCACGCCCGCCGTCGGGTCGGCCGCCGGCTCCGCGTCCGCCTGGGCCGGCATGCCGCCCACGATCTGGATGTCGGCCCCGTCGAAGGCGACCTTGATGCGCCAGCGCAGCTCGCGCTCCACGGAGAGCGCCTTGCCGGGCATGGTCTTGGCCGAGACGCGCACCACCATCGACTCGAGCAGCACGCTGTCCAGGCCCAGCACCTCGACCGGCCCCCACAGGCGCTCGTTCCAGGGCTCGTCCCGGCTCATGCCGGCGCCGACCTCCAGCAGGACGCGGCGCACCTTCTCCAGGTCCTCGTCGGGGCGCACGGTGACGTCGACGCCCGCGGTGGCCCAGCCCTGGGAGAGGTTGCCGATGCGCTTCACCTCGCCGTTGCGGACGTACCAGATCTCACCGTTGTCACCGCGCAGCTTGGTCACGCGCAGCCCGACCTCGATCACCTCGCCCGAGGCGACGCCCGCGTCGATGGAGTCCCCCACCCCGTACTGGTCCTCGAGGATCATGAAGACGCCGGAAAGGAAGTCCGTCACCAGGTTGCGGGCGCCGAAACCGATCGCCACGCCCGCGACACCGGCCGACGCCAGCAGCGGGGCCAGGTTTATCTGGAAGGTGGCGAGGACCATCAGCGCGGCCGTGCCCAGGATCAGGAAGGACGCGACCGAGCGCAGCACCGAGCCGATGGCCTGGGAGCGCTGGCGGCGGCGTTCCACATTGACCAGCAACCCGCCGAGGGCGGTGCCGTCGACCGCCTGGGCCGTACGGTTCATGCGGTCTATCAGCTTGGTGATGGCCCGGCGTATCACCACTCTCAGCGCCACCGCGATCACCACGATGAGCAGGACCCGCAGCCCGATCGCGAGCCACGTGGACCAGTTCTGCTCGACCCAGCTGGCGGCGTTCGTCGCGCTCTCCTGGGCGTCCTGGAACGTGGGCACCGCGGGCGTCGACGACTCCGAGGGCGTCGGCGACGGCTCGGCACCCGCGGCAGGTGGGACGACGGACAAAAACACGGCTGTACCTCCAGTGCGGCGGTCCGCTCCGGCCCGGTGAGGCCGATCAAGGTCACGGAAAGGTAACCGGACGGGCGGATCCACCACACTATCGGGGCATCATGTGCGGATCGTCCCCATGTTCCGGGAAGAAACTGTGCCCACCCGTGATGAACAGGGGGGATGAACCGCCCCTGTGCCGGGGGATGAATGGGGTGTGGTCGAAAACACTCCCAGCCCGTTACCGGGACATGGTGGCGCTTCCGCCAGGCCGGAGGGGAGACTGACTACGGATCGTCCCGGCGCGAGCCACGCGCCGCCGGCGTACAAGGAGGCATCCGTGCCGCACGTCCTGGTTCTCAACGCGTCGTACGAGCCGCTCGGCGTCGTACCGCTCCGCCGCGCGCTCGTCCTCGTCCTCGAGAACAAGGCAGTCTGCCTCGAGGAGTCCGGCGCCCACCTGCACAGCGCGACCGTCACGCTCCCCGCACCCAGCGTGGTCCGGCTGAAGAGGTTCGTGCGGGTCCCCTACCGGGGGCCCGTCCCACTGACCCGTCGGGCGCTCTTCGCGCGCGACGGCGGCCGGTGCATGTACTGCGGTGGCGTCGCAACCAGCGTCGACCACGTCATCCCGCGCAGCCGCGGGGGCAAGCACGTCTGGGACAACGTGGTGGCGTCCTGCCGCCGCTGCAACCACGTGAAGGCCGACCGGCACCTCGTCGAGATCGGCTGGCGGCTGCGCCACAAACCCGCCCCACCCACCGGCCTGGCCTGGCGCATCATCGGCACGGGCCATAGGGACCCGCGCTGGCTGCCCTATCTGCAGCCGTTCGGCGCGGACGACGCCCTGGCCCGGATCGACGGCATATCCGCCTGACGGTCCGGGCCTTCGCATGTCCGGGGGCCGTCCGGGACACCCCCGCGGTGCGCGGCGCTTTCGTGACCGCGCCCGTGCGGGAGCCGCCCCGGGCCGCCGCCGGCGAGGCCGCGCGTCCGGCGCGGGCC
>NZ_JAVRHI010000288.1:0-6837 GCF_034105845.1 Streptomyces sp. CRN 30
TCTGCTCGGCCACGCGCGCGCGTGCACCGTCGGCACCGAGCACGGCGGCGGCCAGCAGGGCGAGGCCGTAGACGAGGGTCGCGGGTCCGGCCCAGGCGGAGCCGTTGGACAGGACCGCGAGGACGAGCGCCACCAGGGCGCCGGCCCAGGCGGCGCGGACGGCCGTCTGCCGCTCGGCGCGCAGCAGGGCGGCCAGCGCCGCCAGCACGATGCCGATGAGCAGCAGTCCGCCGACGGTGCCGGGTCCGCCCGGGGAGGCGCCGAGCAGGTCGGTCGCGGAGGCCGCGCCCGCGCCGTACTCCAGGCCCGCCTCCCGGAAGAAGCCGAACGGCAGCAGCGTCAGCGACCAGGGGGCGAGGACCAGCAGCGGGGTGCCGAGCTGGGCCAGGAAGCGCGGTCCGTACCCGGCGATGTCGCGGCGGCGCAGGACCAGTACGCCGAGGCCGAGGACGAGCGCGATGGGCCACACGACCGGCGTGAAGGCGGTGGTGATCGTCAGCAGCAGGGCGTACGCCCAGGTCGCGCGCCAGCTGCCGCGCGTACCCGTCGCGTCGGTGAGCCCGGCGGCCGAGGCGCCCGCGCGCGCGATGAGCGGCAGCAGGACCGCGAGGACGGCGGTGCCGATGCGGCCGCCCGCGAGCGCGCCGGTGACGGCGGGCAGGAAGGCGTACGCGACGGCCGCCCACGCGCGCAGCAGCCGGGAGGTGACCAGCGGCCGGGAGGCGAAGTACGCGGTGAACCCGGCGAGCGGCACCGAGGCCACCAGCAGCAGGGTGACCGCGAGTCCGGTGGAACCCAGCAGCACGGTCGAGAGCAGGGCGACGACGGCGAGGTACGGCGGCGCGGAGCCGGTGCCGCCCGCGCCGACCGGGTGCCAGGCGTCGAGGTGGCGCGACCACAGCTCGCCGGAGCCGGCGGGCGCGGGCAGCAGCGCGCCGCCCGCGAGGGCGCCGCCGCCGAGCAGTTCGCGGCAGGCGACGAGCGAGGCCAGCAGCAGGACGACGAAGAGCACGGGGCCGGGCACGCGGGCGAGGCGCTTGAGCCGGGCGAACTGCTCGACCTCGAGGAAGTCGGCGTCGTCGCCGCCGGGCCCGGACTCGACCGCGCCGCCGTGCCGGCCGGCCGCGGAGGACTCGGGGTCGGAGTCACCGAACAGACTGCCGGCGGCCTGTTCGACGGTGGCCCGCACCGTGGCGCCGGGCGGCGGGAACAGGGGGCGCAGCTCGCCCTTGTCCAGCTGCGGCCGGCCGCGCCTGCGGCGGCCCGCGAGGATCCGCTCGGGGCGCAGCAGCGTGCCGAGGAGACCGCGGATCTCGTCGACGGCCTGACCGGGGACCTTGCCGACGAGGTAGGCGAGGGTCCGCAGCAGCGTGCCGAGCACGAGCCGGACGAGCACCCACGGCAGCGCCGCCGTGCGCGTGTTGACGAGCAGGGTGTAGACGGCGCCCGCCTTGTCGACCATGTGCGGGGAGGCGGCGCCGCGGCCGGCGCAGTCGACGGCGCGGCGCTCGCGGGAGGCCGCCTCGGCGTGCCGTACGACCGCCTCGGGGGCGACGAGGACCTGGTGCCCGGCGGCCGTGGCGCGCCAGCACAGGTCGATGTCGTCGCGCATCAGGGGCAGCCGCCGGTCGAAGCCGCCGAGCTCCTCGTAGACGTCGCGGCGGATGAGCATGCCGGCGGTGGACACGGCCAGCGTGGGCCGTACGTGGTCGTGCTGGCCCTGGTCCTGCTCGCGGCGGTCCAGGCCGGTCCAGCGGCGGCCGGAGTTGGCGATGGTGACGCCGACCTCGAGCAGCTGGCGGCGGTCGTACCAGCCGCGCAGCTTGGGACCGACCACGGCGACGTCCCGGCCGAGCTCGTGCTCGTTCTCGACGACCCGCAGCAGTTCGGCGAGGGCCTCCGGTTCCGGGGCGCAGTCGTCGTGCAGCAGCCACAGCCACTGCACGGGCTCGCCGTGCGGGAGTTCCGGCAGGTCGTAGGCGTCGTCACGCCAGGTGCGGGTGACGGGGTCCCAGCCGCTGGGGCGCTTGAGGTAGGGCAGGTCGTCCGGGGTGAGCACGCCGGCGCTGCGCTCGGCCTCGTCGACGGCCTGGCCGAAGCCGGTGCGCCGGGCGAGGTGCAGCACCCGGTCGTCACCGAGGGCCTCGGTGAGCAGCTGGGCGGAGTCGTCCGCGCTGCCGGTGTCGGCCGCCACGGCGTTCTGCACGGGGCGCTCCTGGCCGAGCAGCCCGGCGAGCGCGTCGGGCAGCCAGCGGGCGCCGTCGTGGGCGACGAGGACCGCGGTGACCACGTGGCGCGGGAACTCGGGTGAGCGGGTCGGGTCCGACAGCGGCCGGCGGTCGGACGCCGCCCGGCCGGTCGGGTCGAACACCGCTGGGGCAGCGTCGTGGTGGGCTGCCGTATGACTGTGCACGGACATCGAGGTACGGGCCCCGGTTCGATGGACTGCGGTGGACGTCCGCGTCCTTGCGGGGACGGCGGGACGTCTCGGACGAGCGACCACACTAACGGCTGGGCAGCGGACGGCCCGCCGCCCGTGGACAGGCACTGGGCGGCGGGCCGGTCGTTACGTAAGGGTGTGTGCAGTTTGGTCGGTGTCCCGCGCGCGTGTGCGCGTCCTGGTATCGGTGTCCCGCGCGCGTGTGCACGTCCTGGCGTCGGTGTCCCGCGCGCGTGTGCGCTTCCGGTTCCCGGCGCGGTCCCCGAGGGCGTCGTCCGCCGCTCTCCCGGTGGCGCCCGTCCTTCAGACGGCGGCCTTCTTGAGGCGGCGGCGCTCGCGCTCCGACAGGCCGCCCCAGATGCCGAACCGCTCGTCGTTGGCGAGCGCGTACTCGAGGCACTCCGAGCGGACCTCGCAGGCGAGGCAGACCTTCTTGGCCTCCCTGGTGGACCCGCCCTTCTCGGGGAAGAAGGACTCGGGATCGGTCTGGGCGCAGAGCGCGCGCTCCTGCCAGCCGAGTTCCTCGTCCGCGTCGTCGACCAGCAGTTGCTGCACGAGCTCGGTCATGTGCGCCCCTCGTCTGTCTTTCGCGTCCCCGTGGTGTTGCCGTACCGATTCCGGCTGAACGACACGAGTGAAATTACAAGTGTGCTGCTACGGGCGAGTCAAGCCGAGATCTGCTATTGAGCCCCTTATTCACTCTGCGGAACCAAGCCCAAGCGGAAAGTGTTCAAATCGCCATAAACCCAGACAGCAGACGGGCCCACCGAGCGCGACCCCTTCCCGTACGAGCAAGGACGCGCATGAGTTCGATCCCGTTGCGACACGAACACCGGAGCGATCTTGATCACGTTTGGACCGCTGTTCGCCTGGGGTTCTGTGCCCGGTGGACGCCATGTGTCCCGAGAACCCCGTGAGCAAACCTTTCATCTGACCGGTGGACCGGATGAGGTGAAACACGGCGCATCCACACGAGGGCGAGTTGACAGCCGAAGTGTGAACCGCTGTGCTTGTGGGCATGCTCGCGAATTCGGCACTCACCCCGACCCGCTCCGCCGGGTCCCTCGGTGCTGCCCGCGCTCGCTGTAGCTGTCGCTGTTCCGGCTGTTGAGCTGACCGCTCCGGCCCTCCCGAGCCCGCCGCCCGGCCTCACCCAGGCCATCGCCCAGGCCCTCACCGGCCCGTCCGGGGCTCGGACGCCGCCCTCCGCCGACGCCCCGCCCGGGCGCACCCGCCGCCCGTGACCCGGGCGAGGACCGGCGGATCCCCGCCCTCCCGCAGACTCCTTCCGCCTCAGGGACCACTCCACCTCCATGAACAGCGACAGCGACCTCCAGATCGCCGGCGACCTCCTCGAAGTCCCGCACCTCCTCCAGGCCCCGCGCGAACACCCGGTCACCGTGGCCGAGTTCGCCGGGCTCGCCCGCTCCCTCGCGGCCGACCGCGCGCAGTGGGAGCACCTCGTCCGGTACGACGCGACCTCCCGCTGGTACCACCGGCTGCAAGTCGGGCCCGGGTACGAGGTGTGGCTGCTGTCCTGGGTGCCCGGCCAGGGCAGCGGGCTCCACGACCACGGCCGGTCCTCCGGTGTGCTGACCGTCCTCGAAGGCGCTCTGACCGAGCGCACCCGGCGCGGCGTGCGCTCGCTCCGCTCCGGCACGCAGCGGGTGTTCGCGCCGGGGTACGCGCACGAGGTCGTCAACGACGCGCTCGAACCGGCGGTCAGCCTGCACGTCTACCACCCGGGGCTGACGGAGATGACGATGCTCCCGCACGACCGCGGTGCGGCCGGAACGGTCCCCCTGCCCGCCGCCTGCGCGGCACGCGGGGCGTGAGACTCCCCACCGTCGCCGGGCCACCGCCCCTCAACGAGTCAGCCCGACGGCTGACACACTTACTTCATGCGCATTGTGGTTCTGGCAGGAGGCATCGGCGGTGCCCGGTTCCTGCGCGGTCTGAAGCGGGCCGTGCCGGACGCCGACATCACGGTCATCGGCAACACCGGCGACGACATCCATCTCTTCGGTCTCAAGGTCTGCCCCGACCTCGACACGGTGATGTACACGCTCGGCGGCGGCATCGACGAGGAGCAGGGGTGGGGCCGCGCGGAGGAGACCTTCCACGTCAAGGAGGAACTGGCGGCCTACGGCGTGGGGCCGGAGTGGTTCGGACTCGGCGACCGGGACTTCGCCACCCACATCGTGCGCACCCAGATGCTGGGCGCGGGCTTCCCGCTGAGCGCCGTCACCGAGGCGCTGTGCGAGCGGTGGCAGCCCGGGGTGCGGCTGATCCCCATGTCCGACGACCGGGTCGAGACGCACGTCGCGGTCACGCTGCCGGACGGCGCCGACGGTGCCGGTGAGCGCCGGGCCGTCCACTTCCAGGAGTACTGGGTGCGGCTGCGCGCCTCCGTGCCGGCCGAGGCGATCGTGCCGGTCGGCGCGGAGCAGGCGAAGCCCGCGCCGGGTGTCCTGGAGGCCCTCGCCGCGGCGGACGTGATCCTCTTCCCGCCGTCCAACCCCGTGGTCTCCGTCGGCACCATCCTGGCGGTCCCGGGCATCCGCGAGGGGATCGCCGAGGCGGGGGTGCCGGTCGTCGGCCTCTCCCCCATCGTCGGGGACGCGCCCGTGCGCGGCATGGCCGACAAGGTGCTCGCCGCCGTCGGCGTGGAGGCGACGGCCGCGGCCGTGGCCGAGCACTACGGGTCGGGGCTGCTCGACGGCTGGCTGGTCGACACGGTGGACGCGGGCGCGGTGGGGCGCGTCGAGTCCGCGGGCATCCGGTGCCGGGCCGTCCCGCTGATGATGACGGACGTGGACGCGGCGGCCCGGATGGCCCAGGAGGCGCTGGCCCTGGCGGAGGAGGTGCGGGGCGCTTGAGCGGCGGACTTCCCGAGGAGGGCGCCGGCGCCTACCGCGTCTGGGCGCCGCCCGGCATCCCCCAGGTGCAGCCGGGCGACGACCTCGCCAAACTGATCGCCGCGGCCGAACCGGACCTGGCCGACGGGGACGTGCTCCTCGTCACCTCGAAGATCGTGTCGAAGGCGGAGGGCCGGATCGTCGAGGCCGCCGACCGGGAGGCCGCCATCGACGCCGAGACCGTACGGGTCGTGGCGCGCCGCGGGACGCTGCGGATCGTCGAGAACCGGCAGGGCCTGGTGATGGCCGCCGCCGGGGTCGACGCCTCCAACACCCCCGCCGGGACCGTGCTGCTGCTCCCCGAGGACCCTGACGCGTCCGCGCGGGCGATCCGCGCGGGGCTGCGCGAGGCGCTCGGTGCCGACGTCGGCGTCGTGGTCACCGACACCTTCGGGCGGCCGTGGCGGGCGGGACTGACGGACGTCGCCATCGGTGCCGCGGGCGTGCGCGTCCTCGACGACCTGCGCGGCGGGACCGACGCGTACGGCAATCCGCTCAGCGCGACCGTCGTGGCGACCGCCGACGAGTTGGCCGCCGCCGGTGACCTGGTGAAGGGGAAGGCCGCCGGGCGGCCCGTCGCCGTGGTCCGCGGCCTCGGGCACGTGGTGGCCGAGGACGACGGCGCGGGGACGCGGGCGATGGTGCGCGGCGCGCGGGACGACATGTTCCGGCTCGGGACCTCGGAGGCCGTACGGCTGGCCGTGACCCAGCGGCGTACGGTCCGGGCGTTCACGGACGAACCCGTCGACCCGGGCGCCGTACGGCGTGCCGTCGCCGCGGCCGTGACCGCGCCGGCCCCGCACCACACCACTCCGTGGCGGTTCGTGCTGCTGGAGTCGGAGGAGGCGAGGACCGGGCTGCTGGACGCGATGCGGGACGCGTGGATCGCGGACCTGCGGCGGGACGGTAAGAGCGAGGAGTCCATCGCCAAGCGGGTACGCCGCGGCGACGTCCTGCGCAACGCCCCGTACCTGGTGGTGCCCTGTCTCGTCACGGACGGGTCGCACACCTACGGCGACGCGCGCCGGGACGCGGCCGAGCGGGAGATGTTCGTGGTCGCCGCCGGTGCCGGGGTGCAGAACCTCCTCGTGGCGCTCGCCGGTGAGGGTCTGGGCTCCGCGTGGGTCTCGTCGACGATGTTCTGCCGGGACGTCGTACGGGACGTGCTGGGACTGCCGGAGGGCTGGGACCCGATGGGCGCCGTGGCGGTGGGACGTGCGGCGGAGGAGCCCCGGCCGCGCCCCGGACGCGACGCCGCGGCCTTCATCGAGGTGCGGTGAGGCATCCTGGACCGA
This sequence comes from Streptomyces sp. CRN 30, assembly GCF_034105845.1. Classification (NCBI taxonomy): domain Bacteria; kingdom Bacillati; phylum Actinomycetota; class Actinomycetes; order Kitasatosporales; family Streptomycetaceae; genus Streptomyces; species Streptomyces sp. CRN 30. The sequence goes on from NZ_JAVRHI010000288.1 coordinate 6,654, forward strand.
CCGTCCGACGGTCTCCCCCGTCCCGCGAGACCCGTCCGACGCCCCCTTTCCCGTACGACCTCTTAAGGCCCCGACCGTGGCAGGACGCTTCGCTCCCCGGCCCGCGCGCACCCCGGTGCGCGGAGGGCTCACCGGTGTGCCCGCGCCCGGCGGTGCGGCCCGGTCCGCGGCCGCGGCCGGGCTG